>CAZKKD010000486.1:0-3019 GCA_964553265.1 uncultured Planctomycetales bacterium
GCCGGCAGTTCCTCCGGCACGGTCGGTCCGCATCGTCTTTCGCCGGCGGGACGCGGCCGCGCTCATGTCTTTCGATGGCTGCGGGAAGCCGCTCCGGTGCTGCATGCCTGGGGCCCGCCGTGACCGGGATTCGGTCGTCGCAACGGTTGACATAGCGTCTCATGTCCGGTAAGCTATTGGCATCGGGCAGGTTCCGGATTCCACCCGCCGTGCCCCGCGGGGCGCGGTGAGGGTACGGTGGCGCTCGTCGGGGTCCGGTGCAGAGCAGTGCCTTTCGCAAGGATCAATGAGGAGCATACCGTGGGCAATCGGGTTGTGCATCTTCCCTGCCCCTGCGGCAAGATCCACCGCGCCCGGCATCCCGGCCGCGCCGCGGTCATCACCTGCCCGAAGAGCGGGGCCAAACTGGTGTATGCCGAAGCGGCGCCCGGTGACGCCCCGGTGCTGCGTCTCTGCGGCGGCCCCGGCCAGGAGCCCCCCTCCAGCGCAGCGGACGGCGCGCTCGACCACCACCTCGAAGCCGGCGCGACCGAACTCGGCCGGACCGCCGACCCCGGCATCCGCCTTGACGACCCCGGCCTCTCGCGCCGGCACTGCGCATTCCACCGCGACGGGGTTGCCTGTGCGGTGGAGGATCTGCACAGCCGCAACGGCGTGCACGTCAACGAAACGCGCATCCCGCCCGCCGAACGCGTTCCGCTGCAGGCCGGGGACCTGGTGCGGGCGGGCGGGACCTGTTTCCGCGTTCTGCTGCCCGCCGCCGCCCTTGCCGAAGCCGAAGCGGAGGAAGTCGACCCGCTCGTCGGGCAGACGGTGGGCGAATTCCGGGTCACCGGGGTCCTGGCCGAGGGCGGTATGGGCCGGGTCTACACGGCCGAACGCGACCGCGACGGCCTGGCCTGCGTCGTCAAGACCATCCTTCCCGACGCCGCGGTCTCCGAAAAGCTGGTCGAACGCTTCCGCCGGGAACTGGAGATGGCCGCCATCCTCGACCACCCCAACATTATTCTTCCCCTCGGCGGCGGCGAGCACAACGGGCTGCTGTATCTGGCGATGGAGTACTTCAATGGCGTGGATCTGCGCAAGCGCTTCCGTCGCAAGCCCGCGCCGCTGAACGGGGTGCTGCTGATCGCGAAGCAGGCGGTTTCGGCGCTGGCGCATGCGCACGAGCAGCAGATTGTCCACCGCGACATCAAGCCCGACAACATCCTGGCCGACCGGCGGGGCGGGACGAAGATTCTCGATTTCGGCATCGCCAAGCTGCTGGACGACGACGAACTCGGCGAGGGCCTGACCATGAGCCGCAGTACCCTCGGCACGCCGGGCTACATGGCCCCGGAGCAGATGAGCAACCCCAAGGGCGTCGACGGCCGCGCCGACATTTACGCCCTCGGCTGCACGCTGTTTTACTGCCTCGCCGGCCGCAGCCCCTTTCCCGGCAAGACCCCCATCCAGGTGATGCGCCGGGCGCGCATGGGGCCGCCGGACCTGGTGGCGCTGCGGGAGGAGACGCCGGCGCCGCTGGCGGACCTGGTCCGCCGCTGCATGGCCCCGCACCCGGACGCGCGTCCCGCCGCGGCCACGGACCTGCTGGCCGAACTGAACGCCATCACGCTCTGAAACGGCAGCCCGGACGCCCCGCGCCCCCCGTCCCGTCCATCCTTCAGGCGGACGAAGAACAACGGGAGAAATGATTTGCGCCGATTCCATCGGCCGCTATAATCCCCGTTTTCGTCGAACCGAACCGACCGGACACGCCAGAACGGCAAGAGGAACTTCGTCATGGCATTGGCACAGATGCGCGAGCGCCAGAAGCTGATCATCTGGATCACCGCGATCCTGATCATCCCGATCTTCGCCTTCACCTTCGGCACCGGCGTCGGCCGTAGCCAGCGCGGCGGCGACACCCCCGTGATCCGCCTCACCGGCGCGGCGGACCGGGTCATCACGGTCGGCGAAGCCGAAACGTTCGGCCGCGCCTACCGGGCGCTGCACGGGCAGCCGATTCCCCTGGATCGCGACGGGCTCAGCTTCATGGCCCGGCTCTTCTATTACGACGCGATGGCCACGCAGGCGGGGGTGAAGGTGTCCGACGCGGAGGTGGGCTGGCTCATCCGCGACCGCTTCCCGACGTTCGTGGACGAGAAGACCGAAACCTTCGACAAGAAGGCCTTTCGCGACCATTTGCGCGAACGCTACGGGCTCGAAGCGGTGGAGGTGACCAACGCGGTGCGGACGCTGCTGCGGATCCAGCGCTTCACCCGCCTGCTGGACCAGACCGCCATCGCCAGCCCCTCGGAGGCGTATGTCCTCTGGGCCGCGCGGGAGATGGAGGTCGCCTACGACCGCGTCGCCATGACTGTCGACAAGCTGACCGACGCGGCCCGCAAGATGATCCCCGACATGGACGCCGCCATCCAGACCTACCTCCAGGAGCATGCCGAGGATCGCGATTTTCTGGCGCCGGGACGCTGGCGGCTGGAGTACCTCATCAGCCCGTACGCGAGCTGGACCGATGTGCCGCCGCCCGATGAGGAGCAGCTGCGCCGTCATTACGAGGCCCACAGCCACGACTACGAGAGCCAGACCTTCGAAGAGGCCAGGCCCGCCCTCCGCGAAGCGGTGCAGCGCGAACTGCAGAAGAGCCGCGCCCAGCGCCTCATGAACCGCGTCGACGCCGCACTCGCGCGTCTCGCGGCCCAGGAAGGGGTGGTGGATGCCGAGCGCCTCCTCGAGAGCGATGCGTACCTCGCCCGCCAGGCCGAGGTCGGGCACCTGAAGGTGGGCGTCTCGAACGAAGCGCTGCTCACGCCCGAGGACCTGGAGGTTCACGATACGATCGGCGACTGCCCCGAGCTGGGCGAGTTGCTGGGCGACTTCGGCGACATCGAGGACGCGGCCGAACGCACGAGCCGGATCGAAGCGCCCAAGACCATCTACAACGCGCGGATCGAGGGCGCCCCGCGCGGGCAGCCGCCCGAAAAGCTGGCCAACGACGCCGGCGCCTTCAAGATCCTCC
>CAZKKD010000487.1:0-3016 GCA_964553265.1 uncultured Planctomycetales bacterium
ACCTCGGCATGGTGATGGATTTCCAGGATCTGAAGAAGGCGATCAACACCGTCCTGGAGCAACTGGACCACAAGTACCTCAACGACATCCCGCCCTTCGACCGGGACAATCCGACCACCGAGCGGCTGGCGCGGTTCGTGGCCGAGCAGCTGGACCGCCGCCTTCCGGATACGGTGCGCGTGCAGCGCATCCAGGTCTGGGAGTCGGGGCGCTCCAGCGCCACCTACCTGCCGGGCGGCCCCGAGGGCGTGGTGGAATGAGCAGCCCCGCCGGGCGGGAGGCCTTTCCCGTCATCCAGATCGCGCTGGACTTCCTCGAGCTCGACCGCGCCGTGCGCCTGGCGCACGAGGCGGTGGCGGGGGGCGCGGACTGGCTGGAAGCGGGCACGCCGCTCTTGAAGAGCGAAGGCCTGAACGCGGTCCGCCGCCTGCGCAAGGAGTTCCCCGACCGCACCATCGTCGCGGACCTGAAGACGATGGACGCCGGCCGGATCGAGGTGGAGATGGCGGCCAAGGCCGGCGCCGACATCGCCGTGGTCCTGGGCGCCGCCTCGGAGAGCACCATCCGCCAGTGCATCGAGGCGGGCAAGAGCTACGGCTGCCGCATCTACGTCGATACCATCGGCCTGGACGACCCCGCCGCCCGCGCCCGCGAGGCCGAGGCGTGGGGGGCCGACTACGTGGGCGTGCACCTGCCGGTGGACGAGCAGATGCGGGGCGGCTCGGGCCTGGAGACGCTCCGGGCGGTGGCCGGGGCGGTGACCCTGCCCGTGGCCGCGGCGGGCGGCATCAACAGCGAGACCGCCCCCGCCATGGTGGACGCGGGCGCCGCGATCATCATCGTCGGCGGCGCCGTTCACAAGGCCCCGGACGCGACCGCAGCGACGCAGGCCATCCGCACCGCGCTCGACACGAAACAGGCGGTGGCGAGCGAGCTCTTCAAACGCGGGGGCGCCGACGCGATCCGACAGACCCTGCAGAAGGTTTCGAGTTCCAACCTCTCCGACGCGCTCCACCGCGGCGGCGTCCTGCCGGGCATCCGCTGCTGGACGCCGGGCCGGAAGCTGGTGGGCCGGGCGCTGACGGTGCGCACCGCCCCGGGCGACTGGGCCAAGCCGGTCCAGGCCATCGACCGCGCCGAACCCGGCGACGTGCTGGTGATCGACGCCGGGGGCGTTCCGCCCGCCATCTGGGGGGCGTGCGCCACGCAGAGCGCGGAGGGGCGCGGACTGGCGGGGGTGGTGATCCACGGCTGCCTCCGCGACATCGACGAGGTGCGCGAGGGCGCGCTGCCCGTCTTCGCCACCGACGTGGTCCCCCACGCCGGCGAACCGAAGGGGCACGGCGAGATCGGCCAGCCGGTGGTCCTCGGCGGCCGGCGGGTGGAAACCGGCGACTGGATCCTGGGCGACGGCTGCGGCGTGGTGCACCTGCCGCACCCCCAGGCGGTGGAATACGCCAACCGCGCACAGGACGTGCTGGAAACCGAGAACCGCATCCACGCCGAGATCGGGCAGGGCTCGACGCTCGGCCAGGTGGCGCAACTCCTGCGCTGGGAACGGCAGGGCTAGACACTGCGATCGCGGCCGGCGGCGAGGGGCCGGCGGCCGCGCGGAAAGGATGGTGCCATGTTCATCTGCGAGATCTGCAAGAAGAACCAGGCGACGGTGCACCTGACCGATATCCACAACGACGAGAAGAAGGAGCTGCATCTCTGCCAGACCTGCGCCGAGGCGAAGGGGATCAGCTTCAACACCAACTTCTCGCTGCCGGACCTCCTGGCGGGCCTGACCAAGAAGCGTGCCGACGCCGGCGCCGCCGACGCGACCTGCGACCAGTGCGGCCTGCGCTACAGCGAGTTCCAGGCGCGGGGCCGCTTCGGCTGCGCCAACGACTATGCAGCGTTTCACGACGAACTGCTGCCGATGATCGAGCGGATCCACGGCAAGACCGAACATGTCGGCAAGCGCCCCGCCGGCGGCAACGACACGGCAGGCCAGAAGGAACTGGCCGACCTCCAGCGGCGCATGCGCGCCGCCGTGGAGCGGGAGGCCTACGAGGAAGCGGCCGAACTCCGCGACGCCATCGAGCGCCTCAAACAGGACATGCAGCATGAACGTCAATGACATGGCCCGCACCACCGGCGAGTGGCTGAAGGGCCAGGGGCCGATGAGCGATATCGTCATCTCCAGCCGGGTGCGCCTGGCGCGCAATCTGGCGCACCATCGCTTCCCCCTCTCCGCCCCCGAGGATGAGAAGGAAGAGGTGGAGACCGCGGTGCAGGGCGCGCTGGACCAGACCGAGAACGGCGGCGACCTCAACACCCTCGCCCTCGACCAGCTCTCGGACCTCGATCGCCGGTTCCTGGTGGAGCGGCACCTCATCAGCCGCGAGCACGAGGAGGCCGAGGGATCGCGCAGCGTCTCGGTGCGCGGGGACGAGACCGTCTCGGTGATGATCAACGAAGAGGACCACCTCCGCCTGCAGGCGCTGAAAAGCGGGCTGCAACTGGAGGAGGCCTGGGGGCTGGTCGACGGCCTGGACAACGAGCTCGGCGCCCAGGTGCAGTACGCCTACGACGAGAAACTCGGCTACCTTACCGCCTGCCCCACCAACGTGGGCACGGGCCTGCGGGCGTCGGTGATGGTCCACCTGCCGGCGCTGGTGATGACCCGCCACATCGAGAAGGCCTTCCGCGCCATCGCCAAGCTCAACCTGGCGGTCCGCGGCCTCTACGGCGGGCTCGTCGAGGACGCTGCGCTCAACCCCGACACCATGGACGAGCGTCGCGGCGGCTGGGGCCGGCTGCTCGCCCTCTTTCGCCTGATCCACGGCGGCCACGCCTCGGGCTTCATCCGGGCGCGGCGGGGCCAGCCGTTCGACCCGGGGGTCCTCCCCCTCCCCGAGGGGCGCCCCCAGCCCCCCCATCCGCCCCCCCTCCTCCGCCCCCCCGCCGGCCTCCTCCTGCCCCCTCCCCCGGGCCCGCTGACGGGGCCCCACCCCGGCACCACGGTCAC
>CAZKKD010000488.1:0-3013 GCA_964553265.1 uncultured Planctomycetales bacterium
GCGGGAGTTCCTGAGCCGCGACCTGTACGTCACGCTCCGGGGCGCCGAGGAGGACGGCGAGCTGGTGGAGAATCCGGCGGCGGTGGTGCGGCATTTCCTCACGACCCACGGCGGGCTGACGGCGTCGGAGATCGATACGGACGCCTTCGACGCCGCGGCGGCCGCGCGCGCCGACCGCGCCTTCGCCTTTGCGCTGGAGCGGCCCGGCGGGGCGCTGGCCATCGCGGCGGACCTCGCCTTCCAGGCCTGCCTCGCCCTCGTCTGGACCGACGGACGCCTCGCGCCGCGCGCGCTCCGGAACGACCTGCCCGCCGCCACCGGGACGCTGGACGCGGCCGCGACCGAGGCCGGCAGTCTGCAGCTCGACCACGCCCCGGAGGAGGAGATCCTCACCGAGCTTACCGCGCGCTACACCCACCGCGGCGCGCCGGCGGCCCTCACCGTCCGCGACGACGCGGCGGCGGCGCTCCACGGGCGGCGCGGGCGGGAGATTGCCTTCTGGGCCTACGCGGCGCGCCACCACGTCCGGTGGGCCGCGGAGTGGTGGCTGCGCCGGCGGCGGCACCGGTATGCGCGCGCGACGCTGACCACCTTCCTCGCGGGGCTCCAGGTGGAGCGGGGCGACACGGTGACGCTGGACCGGACCGCCTACCTGCCGGCCGGCCAGAAGGGCGAGGTGACGGCCGTCGACCACGTCCCGGCCAACCTGCGCGACGGGCGGATCGACCGGATCGCGATGGCGCTGCGCCTGCCGCGCTGGGCGGGGTGCGCCTCGAGCTGCGAGCACAGTTGCGAGACCACCGGCTGCGAGTCCGCCTCGTGCGAGCTCTCCTGCACCGCCGGCGCGGAGACCGGGTGCGTCTGGACCTGCGAGACCGACTGCCAGGAGGCGTGCCAGCTCGCCTGCACCGTCACCTGCGAGCTCTCGTGCCAGGGGACCTGCGTCCTGTCGCTTCGCGGCGGCGCCATCGGCTGCGAGAGCACCTGCGAGACCGGCTGCGAGAGCACCTGCGAGGGCTGGGCGTGCGAGTCGGTGGCCGAGACCGGCTGCGCCACCACCTGCCAGACCGCCAGCACCGAGACCGTCTTCCCCGTCCGGCAGGTCCAGCTTCTCTCCGAACTCTCGGCCCACGAGGGGCATGCCACCGTCATCCAGGTCGACCGCGAGGGCAACACCTTCGGCGACAGCTTCACCGCCTGGGACCCCTTCGACGTCCACCCGCGGCAGGACGAGACCGGGACCGTCTACCTCAACTACAACTACCAGTGGATCTTCGTCCCGAGCCGCCGGCACGTGAAGTACGTCAGCATCGTCGACTCCACCGCCGAGGGCGGGAAGTACGAGGTGCGCGAGCAGAGCCGCACCGGGTCGTCCTGGGGCGAGGTGTTCTACGCCTGGGCGGTCGACTCGGTCTGACGTCCACACGGATTGGCCCCTCGCTCCCGCCGGGAGCGGGCAGGGGTGAGGGGCTCGAGGCCGTCCCGATCTGCGACGCCGCCCTCACCCGCACCCTCTCCCGGAGGGAGAGGGGCCTGCCGGAAGTGCCGGGCGGGTTTCTTCGATTCCCATCCGAGTTCGGGCGCGAGGCCATGGAAGGAGAACGCGATGGAGTACGGCGCCGGGGTGAAGGCCTTCGCCCTCTGGACCGGTTCGGAGTGGGTCCTCAAGCCCATCTGCTCCGCCGACGGGGTCGCCGCCGGCGCGAACGGGGTGGCGGTCCGGGTCGGGGACGGCTGGGTGGTGACGCCGATGGTCCTGTTCGAGCCGAACGAGCACGCCTTCGCGGTGCGCGCCGGCGGGGGGGACGACGTGCTCTGGCCGGTGCGCTGTCCCGGCGCGGCCGGCTGCACGGGCGCGCACCCGTATTGCAGCGTCTGCCCGTGCGACGCCCCGCTGGCGGAGACGTACACGGTTTCGCTCTCGGGGTTTCCGTCGATCTGCGGGGCGCAGTACTTCAACGGGACGCACACGCTGACGCGGGACAGCGACTGCGCGTGGGCCTGCAACGTGGACGCCACCCGGCGCGTGCGGCTCTCCATCCTCTCGGGCTGGTCGGTGACCTGGCAGGACACCGCGCCCGGCGGGCCGTCGGGCGACTTCCTCGCCACCGGCGGGACCAGTTGCCGGCCCGAGACCGGGACGGGGAGTCCGAACGCCTGCTTTGAGCCGTTCGGCTGCTGGGGCCTGGTAACGCAGTACGCGTCGAGCGCGGCCTGCGTCATCACGGTCTGAACCGTTTCGACGGGTTGTCCGCGGGGGGCGCACGGACGCTTCGCCGCTGCGAGGACCGTCTGCTTTGAGGGAGGCTCGTCATGCCGGAACCGACCAGCGTCTGCCCGGCGTACCGGTTCGATTCGCCCGAGTCGGACCGGTGCGGCTGGTGCGAACGCTACGCGGTGAACGTCGACCGCGCGGGACGCTTCTGCGCGCGGTGCCGGAGCGACGCCGCCTTCCGCGCCGACCTGCGGCGGCAGCACGCGGTTCGCTTGGGCCAGGCCTGCGCGCCGACGACCTGGTGCGCCGTCTTCGCCGTCGCGACCGATGCGGGGCAGTGCCGCCGCTGCAAGCGCGACCCCGCCGTGCGCGCGTTCCTGGCCGGGCAGGCGCATGCGCGCCGCCGGCGGGACCACGCCCGGCGCATGGCCGGTTGCGCCGGGCGGGGGCCGGCGATCCGGTGGGAGACGCGCACCTGCTGCGGCGGGACCGAGCAGCGCGTCGCCGTCCACCGCTGCGACCGGCACGGCGAGATCACCCCCGACCGCTGCGCCGAATGCCCCGACTGGCGCGCCCCGCCGGACGCGGCGGACGGGACCCCGACCAGCGCCGGCCCGCCCGGCGGGAGAGGGTTCGGGTGAGGGCGGTGGCGCGTCGAGGATTCGACTCCCTCACCCCGGCCCTCTCCCAGGGGGAGAGGGAGGCGTGGGCGGCGAGCAGACGCGTGGACGCATGCGATGCGGAATGGATTTCACAGGCGGAATGGATTTCACAGGTTGTCGAGAAGAAGGAGCGGAT
>CAZKKD010000489.1:0-3006 GCA_964553265.1 uncultured Planctomycetales bacterium
CTTCACGGCCGCGCTGCCGGAGCGGGGTCTGGGGATCGCGCTCAAGATCGACGACGGCGACACGCCCGCCGCGGAATGCGCGATGGCCGCGCTGCTGGCGCGCTACGGCGCGGTCTCCGCCGCCGATCCGCGCGTCGCCCGCCGGCTGTCGCCCGCGATCGTCAATCGCCGCGGAATCGAGACCGGACGCCGTCGGCCGACCGCGCTCCTAACCGACGCTTAACGCTCGCGGCGGAGTATGCGCGCACAGGTTGTGTTGTGGGAGCGCGCGTGATGACCGGCGAAACCGAAGCGGCGGCGGACGCCGCCCCGATTCTCGACCAAGCGCTGCTCGGCGTCGGTGCGCACCCCGTCGAGCGGCGGGTGCAGGAGCCGTCCGGCCGCATCGACGCGCGCCGCCTGTCCGACCGCCGGCGTCTGGCGCACCAGGCGCCGGAGCGCGGCGGTCGAACGGTCGGTGAGCGTGGCGGTCGTCCGGGCGAGGGCGTCGCGGCGCCGGTCCAACAGGCGCTGTACCGTCGCGTCCACCCCGTCGAGCCGTTCCTGCAGAAGCGCGTCGAACCGCCGGCGCAGGCGCGCCTCCTCCGCGTCCGCCACCCGCAATCCCAGCCACGCCAGGAGGCCGAGCGGGAGGAGGACAAGGAGGGTGAGCACCACCGCCAGCCGTCGCTGCATGCGTCGCGCCTTCTTCCTGTCGCACCGGGGCCCGGCCGCCGTGGCCGGGACCCGGGCGCGAAGGGACCGGTCAGTATGCGGGCTGCGCTTCCAGGTCGAGCTGCTCGTCGACCATGCGCTTGCGCTGCTCGCGGTAGCGGCCTTCGTCGGTAATGGTCTCCGCGTCCTTCCAGTTGCGCTTGGCGTCCTCGCGGAGCTTGGGCGATGCGTAGCGGTCCGCTTCCTTCTCCAGGTAGTGGTAATTCCGTTCGAGGAGTTGCTGCGCCTCCTCCACCTTCCCCTGGTCGCGGAGCGCGAGGGCGAGGCGGCTCTGGTCGTTGGCGATCTGGCGGGCGGCCGCCACCATCACCTCCCGGTTGGTCGCGGAGAGGACGCGGTCCTCCTCGGCGGTGTAGCGCACCGCCAGGCGGCTCTGCAGGCGGTCGGTGGTCCGGGTCTGCAGGTTGGCGTAGGTCACCTCCACGTTGGCCACCGCGCGCGTCTGGTCGGCGATGCCGGCGGCGACCTCCACCTCGACGAGGACGTAGCGCTCCTGCCGGCTGTAGATCTGCGCGATGGGGACGAGGACGCTGCCGCCGTCGATCTCGCCCTCGCGGCCGAGAATGCGCAGCGGCCGGACCCCCTCGGCGCACTCGATGGCGATCTGCACCTCCTTCGCCACGACGGCGAGGCCGATGCCGAACTCCTTGCCGAAGATGTCGGCGAGCTCGTCGGCGGATTCGATGAACGCATGGTTGCCGTCGCTCGTCGCGGCGAGGCGGGCCATGAGGTCCTCGTTGTACCCGAGCCCGAGCCCGAGGGTCGTGACGCTCATCCCCTCGCGCCGCAGGGACGCGCCCAGTTCGCCCAGCTCCTCGGGGCTCTGCGGACCCACGTTGGCCAGCCCGTCGGAGAGGAGGACGATGCGGTTGACCCGGTCGGCCTCCAGGAACTTCCGCACCTCGGCCGCGCCCTTGCCGACCCCGGCGAAGAGGGCGGTGCTGCCGTCGGCCTGGATGCCCCGGATCGCCCGGATGACCGCATCGGGATCGGTCAGCTTCGTTGCCGGCACCACCACCTGCACCGTGTCGTCGTAGGCGATGACCGAGACGATGTCGGCCGGGGTGAGGCGGCGGATGGCCTCGACGGCGGCCTCGCGCGCCTTCTGGATCTTCTCGCCCTGCATCGAGCCCGACTTGTCGAGGACGATGGCGACGTTGACCGGCGGACGGTCCTCGGGGCGCTCCAGCGGAAAGCCGGTCAGCCCCACCTTCAGGTACGTGGTTCGGGCGCCGCCGGCCTGGAGCACCGGCTGCCCGAGCGCCACGTTCAGCCCCACCTGGTCGGCCCGGGCCGCGCCGAGGGCCAGGACCACGAGCACCGCCGCCCCGAACAGGCCTCGCACCGCGTTCCGCATCCTGCGCATGGGTCCATCCTCCTTCCGCCGGGCGGGCGTCGGCGCGTCTGCAGTATGCACGCCGCCGCGGCCGCCGTCAATCCGCGCCGCCCCGGGCCGCCGGTCGGGCGGCCACGCCCGCTCCCCGTGGACCGGGCCGGACGGCAGTCTCTTCACGGAACAACAAACGCGATCTGCCTGCGGAAGGGGTGACGGTTCGGTCACACGATTGTAAAAGGATTGTAAACGCCGCCGCCGGGCAGGGTTCCTTCGCCTTCGCGCTGGTGGTGGAGCCGGGCGTTTGCGCGGACGGTGCGCGGGATGGAGCGGAAAACCGGTACAGTATTCTGCGGGAATGTGATAGACTTGCCCGCGTCGAAACCGGAACGGAGACACCGGGCAGGCATTCGGAGGTCAGCGGGCGGTCGGCGCAGCAGGCGCTCGGTCGCCTCAGGGTCAGAGAGAGGAGAACGCGATGCAACGGTGGAGCAAGGCATTGGTGGCGATCGTGGCGGCAACGGCGCTGTTGGCCAGCGGCTGCACGGACACGCAGAAGGGCGCGGCCATCGGTACGGCGAGCGGCGCAGCCCTCGGCGGCGTGATCGGGCACCAGTCCGGCAGCGGCGGCAAGGGTGCGCTCATCGGTGCGGGCGTCGGCGCGCTGGCCGGCACCGCCATCGGCGCGCACCGCGACAAGCAGAAGGCGCAGCAGGAAGCCGAGGAAGCCAGGCAGGAGGCCGTACTCGCCCGCCAGCAGGCTGAGAACGAACGCCTCAAGCGCGAACTCGGCGAGTAGGGGTCTCCCGGAAACGGGATTCCTGCAGGCATCGATCCGCAACAAAACGCCCCCGTCGGGATCGCCCGGCGGGGGCGCTGCCTTGTCCGCGAAGGCAGTTTAGGTCGCGTAGGGCTTTTCGTAGGGGTGGTCGGCGGGGTCGATGCCGCTGGCGCGCAGC
>CAZKKD010000490.1:0-3006 GCA_964553265.1 uncultured Planctomycetales bacterium
ACATCCTCTCCCCCTCCAACCGGGTCCTGGAGCAGATCGAGGACGGCCGCCCCCTGGAGGAGATCGCCCGGGAGGTGGACGCGCTCCACGCTGCGGACATTGCCGACCTGCTGGAGGATCTCGACGAAGAGCGGATTCCCGGCGTGGTGGACCTCCTCGACCTGGAGGAGCTCGCCGACGTCCTCCACGAGCTTCGCGACGATCAGAAGGCCACCATCCTCGAAGAGATCCCCGACAACCGCCTCGCCGCCATCCTGGGCGAGATGGAGCCCGACGAAGCGGCCGAGACGCTCGAGCACATCGAGGACCAGCGCGCGCGGGCCGTCCTGCAGCACATCGAGGACGAGAGCCACGCCCACGACATTCGCGAGCTCCGCGACTTTGAGCCCGAGACCGCCGGCCGCATCATGACCCAGGAGTACCTCGCCCTCGGGCCGGACGTCACCGCGGCGCAGACGCTGGAGCGCGCCCGCGAGACCGCCGAAGAGGCCGAGACGCTGCACGTGGTCCTGGTCATCGACAACCAGGAGCGCCTGCTGGGCTTCATCGAGATGCATGACATCATTGCCGCCGAGCCGGCAACCCCGCTGCGGGGCCTGATGGACAAGGGGGTCTTCTGCATCCACGCCGAGCGCGACCAGGAGGTGGCGGCCCACATCATGCAGAAGTACGACCTCGTCGTCCTGCCGGTGGTCGGCGACGGGGGGCGGCTCCTGGGCATCATCACCTTCGACGACATCATGCCCATCCTCGAAGAGGAAGCCGAAGAGGACATGTACCGCATGGCCGGCATCGGCGTGGCCGATCCGCTGGCGGAAGGGGTGATCACGCGCGCCAACAAGCGCCTGCCGTGGCTGGCGACGACGCTGGTGGGCGGGCTGCTGCTGGCGTTCATCATTGCGCGGTTCCAGCCGACGCTGCGGGCGGTGGTGGCGCTGGTGAGTTTCTTCCCGGTACTCATGGGGCTGGCCGGAAACGTGGGCATCCAGTCCTCCACCATCACCGTGCGCGGCCTGGCGACGGGCGAGGTCTCGGTGGGGGATGTCTTCTGGCTGCTGCGGCGCGAGGTGGCGATCGGCGCGATCATCGGCCTGGTCTGTGCGGTGGTGGTGGCCGGCGCGGCGCACGCGCTCCTGGTCCTCGACCCCGCCCGCGCCGAGGGGGTGACCAGCATTCTGCTCTTTACCGGCACGCTGGCGGGTTCCTGTTTCGCCGGGGTGGTGACCGCGACGCTCATCGGCACGCTGGTCCCGCTCGCGTGCCATCGCTTCGGGGTGGACCCCGCGGTGGCGGCGGGGCCGTTTGTCACCATCGTGGTGGACATCACGGTCCAGATTCTCTATCTCGGCATCGCCACCGCCACGCTGATGCCCTGAACCCCGGCGGAAGAATCCTGAACGGGCCGGAAACGCGGGCGGCGCGCATGCTGCCGATCTGTTCCCGTCCATCGCACCAGGGAGCGCACCATGACGATTCTGCTTTCCAACGACGACGGCGTCGAGGCCCCGGGCCTGACCGCCCTGGCCGAGTGCCTGGTCGAGTTCGACGACGTCCTCATCGCCGCCCCGGAGACGGAGAAGAGCGGCGTGGGCCACGCCATCACCATCCGCGAGCCCATCTACGTCGCCGAGCTCGAAGAGCGCCCCCGCGGCGTGCCCCGCATCGCGGTGCGCGGCACGCCGGCCGACGCGGTGAAGTTCGCCCTCCGCGAGCGGCTGGAGGACGCGCCGAGCCTGGTGGTGACCGGGCCGAACACGGGGCCGAACGTCGGGGTGAACGTGCTCTACAGCGGCACGCTCGGCGCCGCCTACGAGGGCGTGATCGGCGGCGTGAGCGCGGTCGCCATCTCAAGCGATCTGCAGCGCGGCACCTACAACTGGAAGGCCTGCGTTCACTTCGCCCGCAAGGTGGTCCCCGTGGCGCTGGAGCTCGAGCGCGAGCGCCGCGAGCATCCGCAGTCGCACCTGCGCCACGGGGTGGCGCGGCCGTTTCTATGGAACCTGAATGTGCCGGCCCTGCCGAAACGGAAGATCCGCGGGCTCGCCATCACCCGGCACGGTACCAGCGGCTTCGACGAGTTTTTCGTCCCGCACCCGGAAGCGGGCCACTACAGCATCGACGGCACCTTTTCGTCGGCGGACCCCTCCGCCGGCTACGACGCCTCGGCGCTCCTGTCCGGGTACGCTTCGCTCACGCCGCTGGCGCTGGACCTGACCGACACCGAGCGCTTCGGCGTGCTGCGGGAGCACTTCGGGCATCCGTAGGCGTGCGAACCGCAGGGCCGGGGCGTCCCCGCGACAGGGACGGGTATGGGGCAGGAACGAACGCAACGGGCCGGTCCGCGATCCGACGGCGCCGGCAACAGGATCGACGGCGCTGCCTTCTTGAGAACGGGACCATCGCCATGCCGCGCATCACGCGACAGCCCGAACTGCTGGACCCCGGCGGGATCCGCCTGGCGGTCTACACCGCCGGCGCGCTTGCGCTCGCGGGGCTGGTGCTCCTGGCGGCGCTCTGGCTGGTGCTGCGGTCACGCTACCTCGGGGAATTGCAGGCGCTTCGCGAGCGGGCCCTGACCGCCGAACGCCGCGCCGCGGGTCTGCCGCCGGTCCAGCCCGCCGCACCGCGTCCGCCGTCTCCGGACGCGGTGGGCGATCCGGAACTCGCCCGCGCCCGCACCCGGGCGGCAAAGGCGGAAGCGAAGGCGCTGCTTTTGGAAGAGCGCCTCCGGGACGCCAGTGCCGAGCGGGACCGCGCCACCGCCCGCGCCACCGGGCTGGAGGAACGCGCGCTTCGCGCCGAACTGCGTGCCGATCAGCTGGCGAAGGCAGAGCCCGCCCCCGACGTTCGCGCCGAAGCAACCATCGCCGACCTCCGTGAGCGCCTCGCCGCCGCCGAGAAGGCTGTCGCCGCCGAACGGGAGCGCGCCAAAGCGCTGGCCCGCGCCCGGGACGCGGCCGATGCCCGGGCACTGGAAGCCCTGGCGGCGGTCGATCCCCGCCGGAT
>CAZKKD010000491.1:0-3002 GCA_964553265.1 uncultured Planctomycetales bacterium
TGCCGGTGTACGGGGACCTGACGCCGTCGGCCCCCCCGGCGCGCGCCAACACCACCATTCTCGATCCCGACGCCGGCGCCGGGACGCACATCCGCGAGTCCGGGCGCGGCATCGACCGGGATGCGCTGGAAGCCTTCGCCGACGACTACAGCCGCAACGCCGACACCACCCCCGACGACTGGGTCGTCTTCGCCGGCAGCCTGCCGCACGGGCTGGATCCGGGCATCGTCGCCGGCCTCGTCAAGGAGCTGACGGTGGAGGAGCTCCGCGTCGCCGTGGATGCCAGCGGCCCCTTCCTGCACCACCTCCGGGACGCCCGGCTGGACCTCCTGAAGCCGAACCGGGAAGAACTGGCCGAGCTGCTGGGCCGGCCGGTGCCGGCCGACCAGCCGCTCGGCGGCCCGGCGCGCGAAGCCGCGGCCGGGGGCCTGGGCGGCGTGCGGCTGCTGGTGTCCGACGGGGCGCGCGGGGCTGGTGTCTTTACGCGGGACGCGGCCTGGTGGGGCCGGCCGGCCCCCGGGGAAGCCCGCAGCACGGTCGGCGCGGGCGATGCGCTCCTGGCGGGTTACCTCGCCGCCGAGACCGGCGGGCACCCCCCCCCCGCCTGCCTGCGCCGGGCGCTGGCGACGGCGCGCAGCGCCATCGACAGCCCGCTCGCCGGCATCGTCGACGCCACCGCCATCGACCGCTACGAGGACGCCTCCCCCGTCGAAGCCCTCGACGACGAAACCTGACGCGCCGCGACGATGCGCAGGAACCGAAAACGATCCGGAAAAACGCCGGGGCGCCCGCAGAGAATGCAGAGCAGCCCCGGAAGCGGGCCGTCAGGGCTTGTTTTCCATGTACCGGCCCTGATCGATGTACTTGATCTCGTCGACCACGTACTCGAGCACCTTCTTCGTCTTCGGGTGCTCGGCGCCCCGGATGTCGTCCAGGATGGCGTTCAACTTGCGGCGGCGCCCCACCACGTCGTCCATGTTGGCTTCGCGGTAGTCGACGTATTCGTTCCAGGCGCGGGCGGCGCGGCGGAAGCGCTCCTCGTCCTCGATGCTGCGCGAAACCAGCCGACCCAGCGCCTCGATCATCTCCTTGGTCTCGGCTTCGATACCGGTCGTGTCCACCGCCTCCAGGAGCCTCAGCGCCTCCTTGTACTGGCCGAGGGACTTCAGCTTCTTGGCGCGGTCCAGCGCCCGCTGGGCCAGGCGCTCGCGTCCTTCCGGCCCCATGGCGCCGAGGGCCTCGTCCATCATCGTTTCGGAGACACCCAGAATCCGTTCCCGGGCAGGACCCTCCAGCGCTTCGGCTTCGTCGCGGAGCTGCAACGCATGCCGATAGAGGATTTCGCTGACGGGCTCGATTTCCGCCAGTGCCTTCTGCGCCGTGGCGACGCGGCGTTCGTCGGCTTCGCTCTTGTTGGGCATGGCCGGCGCGAGACGGAGCATCTGCTTCAGGTAGTCCGCCGCACTCGCCATGTCCTCCAGCTTGCGCGCACAGAATGCCGACGCCGAAAGCACGGCCAGCGAGTCGGGAAACTCCAGCCGCGCCGCGTCCAGCAGCGTCTTCGCCACCTCGTAATTCTCGCTTTTGAGCATCTGAACGGCGGCCTGGTAGTTTTTGCTTTCGAGCGCCGGATCGTCGCCTTCGCTCCCCAGCCGGCCCGTCGGTCCGCCCAGCTCCGCCGCCCCTGCCGCGGACGTCACCCCGAACGCGGCCGTCAGCACCGCCACCGCAAGCACCACGAACGCTGCGCGAAGCCCCGGCAACCTGGTCATCACACCGTCATCAAGAATGCCCCGCATGTCCCGTCTCCCGGCACCTGTGCCGCTGGCATCAAAAAGGGATTGGTATCCATCGGTCCCGCCGCGCCCCCGCCATGCGCACCCATGCCGGACGGCGGCCCTGCCGACGCTGATTTCGGAAACTTCCCGGTAGCAGCTTAGGCCCCGGTTCCGCCATTGTCAACTCTTACAACGCAGAAGAACTGCCGCAAGGTCAGGAAAAGCAGAGCCGAAGGCCTGTTTTCCGCTACCCGATTGTGGCATGTGCGCAGCCTGCGCCATGAGACGCAGAGCGGTCGCCTGTACATCTCATTGCAGCGGCGTGCGTTACGGAGGCCAGCTTCCCAGGTAGGCATTCAGCCCGTACCAGCCGCCGGGAAAGAGCGGCCAGTTCGACGAAGAGCCGGACCAGATCTTCGCTCCATACCCAGCGGTCAGAAGATCGCTTTCTGCCGGCAGATAGAACGGCGTCATCACCTTGCGGTCCCACGGGTAGGCGCCCATGTAGATCCTGTTGCACTCGTCGATGGGATACCAGCGCACCGATCCGTCGGCAAACCCCTCGTTCATGCCGCGCGGATTGCCCACCGACCCGTGCGGCACCGTCATCCGCGCCGGATTGTAGACGGATCCGTTCACGCGGCGGTAGAGGTGGACGTCCAGCAGCAGCGGCTCGTCCGACGGCCGGCGGATCAGCGTCCGCGGCATATACCAGGTATTCCCCTGCCCGTTGGCCGGCGTCTTGTAGTGCCCCAGAAACGACCCGTACCCGACGAAAAACCCCCCATACGTCACGTGCTCGCCGATGGCCCACGTCGCATTCGCGTCCCCCCCGGGCGGAAGCATCTGCACGTAGTCCTCGCTCGTCCGGTCGAGGCCGGGGCAGACCAGGAGATCCGGGACATACGCCTTCCTCGGATTGGGCGTATTCCGCAGGAGCGTGTCCCCCCAGTCCGCGGCGAGGTACGCGTTGCAGAAGTCTTCGGTAAAGGCGCCCTCGCCCACCCCGTACTCGGCCTCGTTCCAGTAGTTGCGGCTGTGGGGCCGGGCGAAGCCGAGGTTGAGGTAGCCGCCGTAATACGGCGTGCCGCCGGCATTCAGATTGGGATACCGGGTATCGTAATCGTTGGCATAGGTTTCCGCGCCGATGAGGATCTGGCGGAACTGCGAGGAACAACTGACCGCGTTGGCCGACTCCATCGCCTCTTCCAGCGCCGGCAGCAG
>CAZKKD010000492.1:0-2996 GCA_964553265.1 uncultured Planctomycetales bacterium
GGAGGGGGGGGGCGGGAGGGAGGGGGGGCGCGAGCGGGGGGGGCGGGGGAGGGACCGGCCCCCGGTCGGGGCCGGACGGGGCGGGCCGGCAGGCGCTCGCATACGCCGACCGGGTCGACGGCGCGGCGCACGAGGGCTTCGCCGTCCATCTCGGCGGGGGCCGGGTGATCGGCCGCCGGGATCCCGACCGGCTCCGCGCGGAGTACCCCGTCGGCGCGCCGGTGACGGTGCATCACCACCCGGACCGCCCCGACGTGGCGGTGCTGGAACCGGGCCCCTCCGGCCGCGTCTGGGAGACGCTCGGGCTCGGCGGCGTGCTGCTGGCCGCGGGGGCGGTGCTCCTCGGCGCCGCGCTGCGGCGGCGGCGACTCGGATTCTGACCCGCCGGCCCGGACTTCCGGCCGGCCCTGGCGCGAGACGGCCCGTGGCGACCCTCACCCTCATCGCGACCCCCATCGGCAACCTGGAGGATATCACGCTCCGCGCCATCCGGGTCCTCGGCTCGCTCCCCGCCCTCGCCTGCGAGGACACGCGCGTCACCCAGCGCCTCCTGGACCGGCACGGCATCGCCCGGCCGGCGACCGTCTTCAGCTACCACGAACACAACGAAGCGCGCGCCGGGCGGCGCATCGTCGAACTCCTCGACGCCGGGACCGATGTCGGGCTCTGCAGCAACGCCGGGTATCCCGGCGTCAGCGATCCCGGCTACCGCGCCGCGGCGGAGGCGGTCGAAGCGGGGCACCGCGTGGAGGTGGTGCCCGGGGCCGGCGCGGTGGAGCCGGCGCTTCTGGCCAGCGGCCTCCCGACCTCGAGTTTCACCTTCAAGGGCTTCCCCCCCCGCAAGGGCGGCAAGCGGCGCAGCTTTCTCGCCGCCGACGCGGAGGCCCCGCATACGCTCATCCTCTACGAATCGCCCTACCGGCTGGGGAAGCTCCTCGCCGACGCGCTGGTTGTCCTCGGCGACCGGCGCGCCGCGGTCTGCCTGGAGATCACGAAAAAGTTCGAACGCGTCGAGCGCGGCTGGCTGGCCGACCTCGCCGCCGCCTTCGCCGACCGGACCGTGAAGGGCGAAGCCGTGGTCGTCATCGCCGGCCGGCACGAAAAGTTCCTCCGCACCGAACCCGGGTCCGCCCCGCCCGCCGCCGCGGAGGCAGAGGTCCCGGAGGACGACGGCGATACCGACGACGACGCATAGCCCCTGCCCATCGGCCGACGCCGTCCGCGCGGCCCTGCCCGGAAAGGAAACGTCCATGCGCTGCCTCGACTGGCTCTACAACCGGATCCTCTTCGCCCGCAACGGCATCCAGTGCGCCGCCTTCCCCACCATCAACGGCCGCCTCCACATCGGGCGTTTCGCCGAAGGGGGGACCATCCGGATCGGCCGCGACGTGGTGATCAACTCCAGCTTCGCGGCCAACCCCGTCGGCGGGGTCTGCACCTGCCTCCTCATCAAGGGATCCGGCGCCGTCATCGAGATCGACGACCGCGCCGGCATGTCCAACGTCCTCATCGCCGCCAAGGAGCATGTCCGCATCGGCAAGGACGTCAACCTCGGCGCGGGGAGCAAGATCTTCGACACCGACTTCCACAGCCTCGACTGGGAGGAGCGCCGCGACGACGTCAACATCCCCAGCCGCCCGGTCGTCATCGGCGACCGGAGCTTCATCGGCGGGTCGGCCATTATCCTGAAGGGGGTGACCGTCGGGGAGGAGGCGGTGGTGGGCGCGGGCGCGGTGGTGACCCGCGACGTCCCGGCCGGCGAGATCTGGGCCGGCAATCCGGCGAAGTTCGTCAAGCGACTGAAGAAGTGGGAAGAACGGGACGCGGCCGCCGACGGCGGTTCCTGCTCGCGGGACGGGACGGAGGGGCCCCACGGCGGGACGGCGGCCGTTCGCCCGCCCGTCGGGGCGGACTCTCGGCAGGCCCCTGCGCGGCCGGCGGGCCAAACGCGCCGCAACCGTCGCGGCGCGCAGCCGGTCAGGCCACGATCGCTTCGCCCGTCTGCACGAGGGTCTGCAGCTCGTCGAGGTCGATGGGCTTGCGCAGGACGCGCTCGAACTCCGCGCCCGCCTCCTCGCGGACCAGGCCGCCCCCGGTCATCGCCAGGATGCGCAGCCCCGGATGCCGCTCGCGCACGCGCCGCGCCACCTCCAGGCCGTCCATGCCGGGCATCTGGAGATCGGTCAAGAGCAGGGTCACCTGCGGATGCTGCGAGAGAAAGACGGTCGCCTCGTAGCCCGAACAGACCACGCGCGCCTCCACCCCCCACGTCTCCAGCACCGCGGACAGCAGGTCCCGAATCGCGGGATCGTCGTCCACCACCAGCATTCGCGCCATATCGCTCCCCCCTCAACTCCGGACGGGCACCGTCCGCCCCCGCGTGGTTGCCCAATCCCAAAACATGAGGAAAACTCATACTTCTCTTATCCTTTCATACGGATTTGTCCCCCCCAAGGCAAGAAGCATTTCCGGAAAAAGTTGATCGCAGCGGCGTCCCGCTTGTCCCGTCCCAGGCGGCAATTGCCCCGCAGGGAACAGCGAAGCCCGGAACTGCGAGGGAGATGCGAGAGGACGTCCGCCTGGCGCGCAGCGTGGCGACCGCGCGCTATTCGGCCGGGGTCGGCGTATATTGCAGCGCGGGGTCGATGCGCCAGTCGCTGTCGAAGTTGCCGGCGAGGACGGCGGCGTTGGTGTCGCGCGGCCCCCGCGCGGCGGTGAAGACCAGGTAGTCGGGCGCAAGGTCCCACTTGTGGTTGATCGGCAGGTGATCGCCGTAGTAGAGGCCGTCCATGATCACCAGCAGGCGCTCCGGCGCGTCGGGGTGGGGGTAGCAGGCCAGGAACCCCAGCGCCCGGCCCGGCCGGCGGGCCACCGCGGCGTCGCCGACCGCATACCCGCCGGCGTCCATGCCGAAGGGCAGGCGCTCCGCCAGGGGGGCGAGCGCGGCGTTGGTGCGCGGGGAGCCGATGCAGACCAGGTTGTAGCGCGCGACATCC
>CAZKKD010000493.1:0-2980 GCA_964553265.1 uncultured Planctomycetales bacterium
GTTGTTCCGCCAGGCCCGCGAGGACGCCGTCGTCAAACGGCACACCCGCCGCCTGCAGAAGCGCCGGAGCGCCAAGAGCGCATCCACCAATCCATAGCGCAGCGTCAACCCCAGCGCCGTCCGCGGCGCAATGCCTGAGGAGCCCGTGATGGACCCTGCACCGAATGATCTTCCCGACGCACCGCCGCCCGCCGGCGACATCCCGCCCGACGTACGCACCATCGGAATGCTCTGCCACCTCGCCGCGCTGGTGGGGCTCCTCGGCAACGGCATCGGCTTCCTGCTCGGACCGCTCGTGGTCTGGCTCCTCAAGAAGGACGACCACCCCTTCATCGACGACCAGGGCCGCGAAGCCGTCAATTTCCAGCTCACCGTCATGATCGTCGGCATCGTTACCGGCATCGTCGCATGGATCTGCGCCATGACGGTGATTCTGCTGATTGTCGCAGTTCCGCTGTTCCTGCTGCTCGTGGTGCTGGCGATCGTTGCCATCGTCTTCACCATCATCGGCGGCCTGCGCGCCAAGGATGGCATCGCCTACCGCTACCCGTTCTGCTTCCGCTTTCTGTAATTCTGCAGCCTGCCGGCCGGATCTCTCAGATCCTATTGCGAAAAAAAGGGTTACAAAGTCCCGGCCGGCAGGCCGGGACGCAGACCGCCTTTGCCTTCCTCTCTTGCCTTTCTCCCGTTTTTCGCAATTTTCTTCGCTCTTGCTTGACACATGCCGAATAAGCGTGTTTAGTGTCTCTTGTACGAAGAAAATTGCCCTCGGACCGGAGAGCCCCGGATGCCCACGCTCCTTGCCGCAGACGACAGCAACATGATGCACCGGGTCTACCGCAAGACCTTCAGGGACTCTGAGTTCGACCTCCTCGCCGTTGCCCGCAACGGACGCGAAGCCGTCGACCTCTACCGCCAGCACCGCCCCGATGCCATCCTCCTCGATATCACCATGCCCGAGATGGACGGCATGGAGGCGCTCCGGGCCATCCGGGAAGCCGATCCCGAGGCCTGCTGCCTGATGTGCACCGCCCTGGAAGAGGGCGAGCGGATGGTGGACTGCATCCGGTCCGGCGCGTCCGGATATGTTCACAAACCCTTCGAAAAAGAGGCGTTACTGCAGAAGCTCCGCGACGTTCTGGCAGGCAAGCCTTCATGACGCCGCCGGTGGACCGGGCCGAAGCCGCCTTCGCCCTCGCGCAGGAGACCCTCGGCGCCATGAGCGGCGAGCCGGCCGAACGCGAAGGCGCCGAGACGCTCTCCCTCTCCGCCACCGCGCACGATGTCACCGTCCTCATGGGCCTCCTGGGCCCGGGGGCGCTCACCGTCGGGCTGGGGCTGGACAGCGATTCGGCCTACCGCCTTGCCGCGGCGCTCCTCCGGCACGAAGCCGATACCGACCTCGACGCCGAGCCGCCCGACGAGCGCGCGGCCCTCATGGCCGGCGCCATCGAGGAGTTGGCCAACCGCATCGTCTCGCGCATCGCCGCCCGCCTCCACGAAGAGACGCGGGTCCTCCACGACGCCATCCCCCCCGTGACCCTGGTCGGCCTCGGTGCGGACCCGGGCGGTCCGCTGCAGGGCGGCGCGACCACGCTCCGCGGCGCATGGGGCGCCTGTACCGTCCTCCTCGCCGTCGAAGCCGCCGGCGCCGGAGGCGCCCCATGAGCGCCTGGGAAGAGCTGGCCGAACAACGCAAACCCAAGGAGAAGCGCGTCTCCCTCGGCGAGGGGCTGGAGCGTTTTCTACAGAAAACGGTCGGATCCTTCGGCGGCCTCCGCGCGCTTCTGCACCTGGTCGAAGAGGCGCCCAAAGCGGTCCGCACCGCGGACGCGGCCAGGGCGGCGGATGTCCCCAAGGGGGAGATTGTCCCCGTCCTGGAGCGGCTGGCGGAGGCGAAGGTGCTGGAGCGCCGCAGCGGCCTCCTGGGCGCCAAGTGGGCCTACCAGAAGGACAATCCGCACGCGATGGCGATCTACCGCCTCCGCAAGCTCTGGAAGCACCCCCGGACGCACAACCTGGTCGTGAAACTGGTGATGGGCAAGGACGGCGGCGCCTGACCCCTGCGTAAGGCTGTCCCACCCCTGCGTAAGGCTGTTGCACCGGGGGGGTACGACTGTTGCACGGGGGGGCACGACCGTTTCAGGGGGTGGGTACGGCCGTCCCCGGGCGCTCCGGCACCGTTGCGTCGCGCGCCGCGGGCAGGCGCAGCCGGAAAGCGGTGCCGACCCCGGGCGAGCTTTCGCACTCCAGGGTCCCCCCGCACCGGCTCACCAGCAGGCGGACAATCCCCAACCCGAGCCCGGTGCCGCTGCCCTCCTTCTTGGTGGTGTAGAACGGCTCGAACGCGCGCCGGCGGCGTTCGCCGTCCATGCCGACACCGTTGTCGTGCACCTCGAACCAGACCTCGTCCCGGACGCGCACGGCCTGGAGAGTCACCACGCCGTCGTGCTCCGGTTCGGCGGTGCGCCGTTCCTGCACCGCGTCCCCGGCGTTGGTGAGAAGGTTCACAAACACCTGCTGCAGTTCGCTTTCCGACATGGAGACGCAGAGCGCCGGGTCGGCCTCGTTGCGGACCTCGCGCACCGCCCGGCGGAGGCGCGCGGCGGTGAGCTCCACCGCGACGTCAAAAGCCGTGTGCACACAGCCGGTTGCGCCGGCCTGCGACGGCGGGCGGGCGAAGTTGAGGACGGACTCGATGATGCGGTCGATGCGCTCGCTGCCGCAGAGGATCCGCGCCCCGAGACGGGCGACCTCGGCCGCGAACTCCGGCGCGCTGGCTTCCGCGCGGCTGGCGAGGCGCAGGAGCAGGTTCGCGTAGCCGCCGACGTTGGTGTTGGCGTTGCAGATCTCGTGGTTGATGGCGGCCACGAGCGTCCCGAGGCTGAGAAGCCGGTCGGCGTGGACCAGCGTGCTGTCGGGCGTGGCCGATCCGCCGAGAAGGGCGGACCGGACGCGTGGTCGAGCCGCTCCGGCTGTT
>CAZKKD010000494.1:0-2958 GCA_964553265.1 uncultured Planctomycetales bacterium
GAGGGGACGGGAGGCGGGTGCGGGGGCCGGCGGGGCATCGGAGCCGGAGGGGCTGGGCGAGCCCGGCCGGGCCCTCCAGCGGGGCGGCGACCCCGTTCAGCATGTGCTCGCGCGAAACCGCGGCGAGGTAGCCGAGCCGGCCCAGGTTGATCCCGGGCACCGGCCGGCCGGGCCCGCCGATCCGGCGCGCCGTCTCCAGGATGGTCCCGTCCCCGCCGAAGGCGACGACCGCGTCGGCCTCGACGTCGGGCAGGGGCGTTTCGGCATCGGTGACCCGGCCCACCACCTCCGCCCGGCCGTCGAGCCAGGCGGCCAGCGCCTCCAGCGCCTCCAGCGCATCGGGGCGGTCGGGATTGGCGACCAGCACCAGGCGTTTCATGGCGTGAGTGTTCCGTCGCGGACCGCGTCCAGCGCCGCGCGGGCGATGCCGTCCGCGTCGAGGCCGAGATCGGCCAGCAGCTCGCCGCGCGGCCCGTGCGGCACGAAGCGGTCCGGCACGCCGAGGCGGACGACCCGCGGCAGCGGCGCGGCGCGTGCGGCCAGGCATTCCAGCACCGCCGAGCCGATCCCGCCGTCGAGGCAACCGTCCTCCACGGTGAGGAGGAGTCCCGTCGCGTCGGCGAGTTCGGCGATGCGTTCGGCGTCGAGGGGCTTGGCGAAGCGAAGGTTGACCACCGCCAGGTCCGCGCCCTCCTGCGCCGCCTGTTCGGCCGCGTCGAGGGCCGGGCCCGCCATGGCGCCGTAGGCGAGGATCGCCCCGTCGGCGCCGTCGCGCAGCGTCTCGCTCTTCCCGTGCAGCAGCGGCGCGCGTGCGGATACGGGGAGGGTGGGCAGGGTCGTCTTCGGGTAGCGGATCGCCACCGGGCGCCCGAGGCCGAGCGCCAGGTCCAGCATCGCGCCGAGCTCCTCGGCGTCGCGCGGCGCCATGAGCGTCAGGTTCGGCAGGTGCCGCAGCATCGCGATGTCGTAGACGCCGTGGTGCGTGGGCCCGTCCGCGCCGACGAGGCCGGCCCGGTCGAGCGCGAAGACCACCGGCAGGTCCGGCTGCAGGCAGATGTCGTGGAAGATCTCGTCGTAGGCGCGCTGGAGGAAGGTGGAGTAGATGACGACCACCGGCTTCATCCCCCCGCGTGCGAGCCCGCCGGCGAGGGTGACGGCGTGCTCCTCGCTGATGCCGACGTCGACGTACCGCTCCGGGCACGCGTCGGCGAGCGCGGAGAGGCCCGTCCCGGCCGGCATGGCCGCGGTGATGGCGACGATGCGCTCGTCCCGGCCGCAGCGGTCCAGCAGCAGATCCGCAAAGGCGTGCGTGTAGGCCCGTTCGCTCGCGCCGTTGTCCGCCGCCTTGCCGTCGGGCAGGATCTCGAACGGGGCGGCGCTGTGGTACTTCTCCGGGTCCGCCGCCGCGGCCTCGAACCCCTGCCCCTTCCGCGTGGTGACGTGCAGGAGCCGCGGATACGGGAGGCTCTTCAGGTTCTCGAGTTCGCGGATCAGGAGCCCCGTGTCGTGCCCGTCCACCGGCCCATAGTAGGCGAAACCGAGATCGCTGAAGACGTGTCCCGGCTCGACCACCTGCTTCACCCCGTCGAGCACCGCCTCCTGCAGCCAGTCGAGCTGGTGCCCGATGAGGGGGACGCGGTGGAGCACCTGGCGCAGATCCTCGCGCAGGCGGTGGTAGACCGGTTCGGTGCGGATGCGGGTCAGGTAGCTCGCCAGCGCGCCGACGGTGCGGGCGATGGCCATGTCGTTGTCGTTGAGGATGACGAGGAGATCCTCGCGCGTGTGCCCGGCGTGGTTGAGCGCCTCGAACGCCAGGCCCGCGCCGATGCTGCCGTCGCCGATGAACGCCACCGCGGTCCGCCGCTCGCCGCGCAGGCGCGCCGCCGCGGCCAGGCCGAGGGCGCTGGAGATGCTGGTGCCCGCGTGGCCCACGACGAAGGGGTCGAGCGCGCTCTCGCGCGGGTTGGGGAAGCCGGTGATGCCGCCCTTCTGCCGCAGCGTCCCGAAGGCGTCGCGCCGGCCGGTCAGCAGCTTGTGGACGTAGCACTGGTGCCCCACGTCGAAGACCAGGTGATCGCGGCGGAAGTCGAAGACGCGGTGGAGCGCGAGGGTGAGCTCGACCACGCCGAGGTTGCTGGCCAGGTGCCCGCCGGTGCGGCTGACCACCTCGGTGATGCGCGATCGCAGCCGAGCGGCCAGGCGGTCGAGCTCGGGCCAGCCCATGCGGCGGAGATCTTCGGGAGATTGGATGTCGTTCAGGTTCATTGTCTATCAACTGCCGGGTGCGACGGCGTATTGTCGTTCGCCATTCGGGCGCAGCATGCGGCGCCCCTGCGACTGCGACAGCAACGGCCGGGTGGGCACAAGACCCACCCCTACGAACAGCAACGACGCACCGCCGGGCCTCCCCGGCCTGGGTATGCCCTTGCGTCATGGCGGAACACGTCGGCCGCCATCCGGTCGGTCGACGTGCGCTTGTCGGCCGGTCCGGGCTTCGGGCCAACGATCAATGTTACGCGCCTCAAGCCTCTCGCTCCACACAAAAACGGGCCAGGTCGCGAAGCGGGTCGGCGGCGTCGCCGAACGGCTCGATGGCGTCGAGGGCGGCATTGAGCTCGGCCTGCGAGCGCCGCCGGGCCTCGTCGGCGCCGTAGACGGCGACGAAGGTCCGCTTGCCGTGGGCGGCATCCTTGCCGGCGGTCTTGCCGAGCTGCTCGGCGGTCCCGCTGGCGTCGAGCAGGTCGTCGGCGATCTGGAAGGCCAGCCCGACGTGTCGGCCGTAGGTCATCAGCGCCAGGTGCTGCCGGGCCGACCCCCGGCCCAGAAGACAGCCGCTCTCGCAGGCCCAGGTGATCAGGGCGCCGGTCTTCATTTCCTGCAGGCGGGTGACGTCGGTGAGGCTCATGGGCGGCAGTTTGGCCGCGAGCAGGTCCAGCCTCTGTCCGCCGACCATGCCGC
>CAZKKD010000495.1:0-2936 GCA_964553265.1 uncultured Planctomycetales bacterium
GGGCGGGGGGGGCCGGCGTGGGGCGGGGGCGCGGCGACTGGGGCCGGGCGCGCCGGGGCGCGGGCTGGGGGGGCGTCATCCGCGCCGGGGGCCGCACCCCCGAGAACGTCGGCGACGCCAGCGCCACGGCCCGGCCCTGGGGCGTGGACGTCTCCAGCGGCATCGAGTCCTCCCGCGGCGTGAAGGATCCGGCCCGCATGCGGGCCTTCGCCGACGCGGTCCGGGCCGCATCCTCTTGACGCAATCAACTTGTTTCGTACAGTTCAGTCCGGTGCGGCGGGGCGGAACCCCGGCGCGTTGGGGCAGACGCCGCCGGGACACCGGGTCTCCGGGGCGACCCCCGGGGAGCGGACGGCCATGCCGGACGACGACAGGCAGGAACGGAAGCGGGATCGATCGTTCCTGAGCATCTACTTCGAATGCTGCAGCGTCTACGCCCGCATCTACAAGAACAAGGCGGGGACGCATTACGTCGGCTGGTGCCCGAAGTGCGTGCGGCAGGTCCGGGTGAAGATTGGTCCCGGCGGCCAGGACACGCGCATTTTCCGGGCATCCTGACGCCGGCGCGGACAGCGGGAGGACTCGACGTGACGGAGTGGAAGGTGGGCCGCGGGGCGCGCTGCTGCGCGGCGACCGGCCGGGCGTTCGCGCCCGGGGAGGAATATTTCAGTGCGCTCGTGGAGGCGGCCGACGGCTTCCAGCGGCTCGACTACGCCGTCGAGGCGTGGGCCGGGCAGGAGACCGGCCGGTTCTTCTCGTTCTGGAAGACGCGGATGCCGCGCGAGGAGGAGGAGGCCGACGCCCGCCGCATCGTCGACACGGAGGTCATCTACCGCTTCTTCCGCAAGCTGGCCGACACCGACACGGTCGAGAAGCAGACCTTCCGCTACCTGCTGGCGCTCATCCTGGTGCGCAAGCGCTTTCTGCGGCTGACCGACTTTGTCCGCCGGGACGGGCGCGAGTACCTGCTCGCCTGGGACCGCCGCGCCGAGGAGGCGCTGGAGGTGCTCAACCCCGAGGCGACGCGCGAGACCCTGGCCGCCGCCCAGCGCGAGCTCGGCTGCATCTTCGACATGGATTTCGAGGAAGGCGAGGGTGAGGCCGGGCCGGTTCCCGAAGAAGCCGCGGCCGAATCCTGACCGGCCCCCCGCGGGACAAAGGCCTTGACTGCCCCCCGCCCAACCATAGAATCCGACAGAGGGCCCAAGCCATCCGTTCGGCGCAATTCCAAGGGAGCACAATGGATCTGACCCCAGAAGCCCAGGCGATCAAAAAGCGTCTCGATGCCTACCTCGCCGGGACGCCCTATACCTACAGCCCCGACAAGGAGGCGGTCGCCCGCGTCCTCAACGGCATGGCCAGGCGCAAGGAAAAGCAGGGCGAAGCCTACTGCCCCTGCCGCATCGTCACCGGTGAACCGGAAGCGGATCGGAAGATCATCTGTCCTTGCGTCTACCACGAGGACGAGATCGCACGGGACGGCCATTGCCATTGCCGCCTCTTCGTGCGCGAGGACGCCACCGGCGGAGACTGAACGGCGCGTTCCGGCGCGGCGGGCGCGGGTGGCCGCGCGGCCATTGCCGGACGCACCATCGACCGCACCGCACAGCGGGCCGCCGGACCGACCGGGGCCGACGCGGGGGGAGGGAGACCGGGCGCATGACTTGCCGAATCTGGACCACGATGCTGTCGATCCTCGTGACCGTTGCACTCCTGGCGCCCTGGACCCCGGCGGCCGAGGACGCTGAGGACACGATTCCCCTCATCAGCGAACTGCGCAAGAAGGACGGCGCCGCCGAAGGAACCACGCAGGAAGAGGAGAAGGAGGTCTTCCCCCGAACGCTCACCGCCCGGGAGGCCAGCCTCGAAGCCGTCGACCTGCTGCCGGCCGGCGCCATCGCCTACGCCGAGGCCCTGGACGGCGCCGGACTCACGCGCGACTGGCGCCGGACGCCGGTGGCGCGGCTCCTGGCCGAAAAGGAGGTGCAGCGCTTCCTGGACGAGAACCCCCTCGGCTTCGAAGCGCTGCTGCAGGATCTGCCGCAGGAATACTCGGCCTCCGGCCTGGCCGAACTGGGCGAGGCGGGCGCGCGCATCCTCGACAGCTTCATGGAGATCGAGGGCCGCATCAGCCTGGTCGCCTATCCCGGCCTGGCGGACGGCCCCCCGCGGCTCCTGGCGCTGGTCAACATTGGCCACGAGCGCCGGCCCCACTACGAGCGCCTGCAGGAACTCCTCGGCGCCATCCTGGAAGGCAACGCCAAGCTGACGCTGCAGGCCGGCGACCACCACGACGACTATGTCGACGTCCTGCGCCCCACCGGCGCGGGCGCGCAAGGCCCGATGCTGGTGGTGGGCTTCGTGCGCAATTTCCTGGTGCTCGGCACCGACCGGCGCTTCGCCCTCGACCTGCAGACCCGGGCCGCCGGCGGCGGCGAAGGCGGCAGCCTCTCCAGCGGCGAGGCGTACACCGACCTCGCCACCAAGACGCCCGCGGACAGCCAGGTGCGGGGCTTCCTGGACCTCGCGACGCTCACGGCCAACCTGGCCAACAGCAAGCTGGCCAACGCCCGCAGCTACGCCGAATTCGCCACCGACCTGGCCCGCCGCGGCGCGGTCTACTACGATCTCCGCATCCGCGACGGCGGCGCCATCGAGGAAAACATCACCATCCCCATCGTCGCCGGGCAGGACACCTCCAGCCTCGCGGCGCGCCTCAACATGATCGGCGAGAAGAACGCCGAACTCGGGCCCGGCGGCCTGGCCAGTCCGCGGGTACTGCCGTACCAGCCCGCCGCCTTCCTGGCGCTGCGGGTACGGCCGGTGGCGCTCACGCGCCTCATGCAGGAGGAGCGCGTCTTCCGCGCCGCGGCCATGTCGGCCGCCCTGGCGCCCCTCCCGCCCGAGGAAATGCCCGACATCTTCGCCGCGCTCGC
>CAZKKD010000496.1:0-442 GCA_964553265.1 uncultured Planctomycetales bacterium
GGCTGGCCGCGCGCGGCATCGGGTTTTCGGCCGCGCCGGGCTCGAACGCCGACAGCGTGGCGGAGTACATCGTCGCGGCGCTCCTGACCGTGGCGGCGCGGGCGGGCCGGCCGCTGGCGGGGCAGACGCTGGGGGTGGTGGGCGTCGGCAACGTGGGCTCGCGCGTCGCGGCCCGGGCCCGGGCGCTCGGGATGCGCGTCCTCCTGAACGATCCGCCCCGCCGCGCGCGCCTCCAGTCCGGCGAAGAACCCCCGCACGACCGCGCGCCGGACGCGGATCCGTACGCGTTCCGGCCGCCGCCGGTGGACGCGGCCGCGCCCCTGCCGCTCCACGCGGTCCTCGCCGAAGCGGACGCGGGCACCGTCCACGGCCCGCCGGAGGCCACCGGGCCCCACGCCACCCCCCGCATCATCCCCCTCCCCCACCCCCTCCACCCCCCCAC
>CAZKKD010000496.1:452-2932 GCA_964553265.1 uncultured Planctomycetales bacterium
CACCGTCACGATTCCCATTCCAGCGGCGGCGCCCAGCACGCTTCCGATCTGGGTCAGCGCGAGGAGCAGCGTTCGCTCGCCTTCCAGGTTGGTCATGGAGGTTGAGACCGCAAAGCTCGGAACCTCGCTTGCGGTGTAGAGCACATCCCAGACGAGGTAGCTCAGTACGAGGTAGACGATCTTGATCCAGCCGGCAGTGTCAGGCGGCAGGACGAAGAGGAGGAAGGTCGACACTGGAACGAGGAAGGCGGCCAGGTTGATCCAGCCCTTGAAACGGGTGCCGCCGAAGCGGACGCGGTCGCCGGCCCCGTCCCCCGGGCGACCAGCGGCCCGCACGGCACCGGGCGCATGGCCGACGACGCCTTCTTCGCCCGCCTGCGCCCCGGCGCCGCGTTCCTCAACGCCAGCCGCGGCGCCGTGGTGGACGAGGCCGCGCTCCACCGCGCGCTGGACGCCGGCACGGTCGGCCACGCCGTGCTCGACGTCTGGGACGGCGAGCCGGCCATCGACGCGGCGCTCCTCGCGCGCGTCGCGCTGGGGACGCCGCACATCGCGGGGTACTCCTTCGACGGCAAGGTGAACGGCACCGCCATGATCGTCAACGCCGCCCGGCAGCACTTCGGCCTCGCCGGGGCGTGGGACCCGGCGCCGCTCTTGCCGCCGCCGGAGGCGCCGGCGCTCGACCTCGACGCGGCAGGGCGGCCGGAGGAGGACGTCCTACGTGACGCGGTGCGTGGTGGTTACGACATCGAAGCCGATGACGCGCGCCTGCGCCTCAGCACCGAACTCCCCCCGCCGGAGCGGGCCGCGCACTTTGACCGCCTGCGCAAGGAGTACCCCCGCCGGCGCGAATTCCGGCACACCTGCGTGCGGCTGACGGGGGGCGATACCGCGCTGGCGGCGGCGTTGCGGGATCGGGGCTTTCGGGTCGAACGGGGCGGCGAATCCTGAACATGTCCGGCAATCGGACACCTCTTCGCGCAGGCAAAACCCTGTGCGCACCCCGTGCCAACCCTGTGCGCACCCGGTCTGACCCCGGTCACAGGGCGGGGTACGCCCGTCACGATCAGCTCAAAAAGGCTTATTGCTTCTGCCTGGCAGGAGTTGCTGGAAAGCAGCGCCGTGCGCTGCCGAAGCAAAGCTGCGTCCGGACGGGCGGGGAATCCGGACTTCGCGGCTCAGGATTCCCCGCCGGCAAGCCGCTCCGGCCGAGCGGGCGGGGGGCGCAGTTCAGGCCGGCGAAGTTCAGGCCGGCGAAGTTCAGACCGACGGGGTTCAGGCGGGTGCAGTTCGGGCGGGTGCAGTTCAAGCGCGTGGAGCGCGAGCGGGCGGGGTTCAGGCGGGCAGAACTCAGGCCGGGGGGACGAGGGCGCGGGTGAGGCCGGCGGCGAGGGCGGCGGCGGTGCCGATGCGGAGGATGTGCGGGCCGAGCCGCACCGGGACGGCGCCGGCGGCGCGGAGCTGCGCGTCCTCGGCATCGGTGAAGCCGCCCTCGGGCCCGATGAGCCAGAGCACCTGCTCCGTCGGCGCGACATCGGCGAGCGCATCGCCGGCCGTCCGCGCGGACGGGTCGGGCGCGGCGAGGAAGGCGCGCGTCCCCGCAGCCACGCGCCCGGCCAGCGCCTCGACCGTTGCGGGATCCTCCACCGTCGGCAGCCAGGCGCGGCGGCACTGCTTCGCGGCCTCGACGGCGCGGGCCCGCCACTTGTCCAGATCGCCGCCGCCGGCCACGCCCCGCTCGGTGAGGAGGGGGATGAGGGTGTCGACGCCGAGCTCGACGAGCGCCTCGACGGTCGCGGCCTGGCGCTTGCCCTTCGGCGGGGCGAACGCGACGGCGAGCGCGGGGCCGGAGCGGGGCGCCTCGTCCACCGTCTCGATCCGCGCGACGACGGCGTCGCGGTCCGACGCGGCCAGGACGGCGCGGGCCACCCGCCCGGCCCCGTCGGCCAGCTCCACCCGCGCGCCGGCACGCAGCCGCAGCACCCGGCGGGCGTGGTGCGCCTCCGCCGCCGGCAGCGCCACCTCGGCCCCGGCGCACAGGACGTCGTCGGGCGAGAGAAAAAACCGTGGGTCCGGCATCGAGCGCATCTCCCCGCAGGCCCGCCGGCGCGCAATGGCGATCGCCCGCTTCAGGCTGTCGGCCCGGCACGGTCGGGCTCAGAAACACATTGCGATGGAGCTGATCCCCACCGCCGCTTCGGTCGAAAACGTTTCTCCCAGGGGTGGCATGGGTTGCCCATCTCCCCGCCGGGTGGCACGGATTGCTCGTCAATCCGTGCGCCGAAGGCGATCAAGGTCTGCCCCGGGGCGCCGCTGCACCCCGCCGCCCACCGCCTCACCTTCCGTTGCTTCGCAACACGGATTGCGAGCAATCCGTGCCACCCTCGTTTCTTCGTGGCCTTTGCGGCTTTGCGAGAGAGCCCGCCGGGTGGCACGGATTGCTCGTCAATCCGTGCGCCGAAGGCGATCAAGGTCTGCCC
>CAZKKD010000497.1:0-2288 GCA_964553265.1 uncultured Planctomycetales bacterium
GCGACAGGCGTGGACGGGACTGCGACGGTCGCGGACGGAGCGGCGACGGTTGACGGGCGGGGTGTGGATGGACCGACGCCGTTTCTGCGCACGCGGGGGATGGGCTGGGTCTTTGTGACGGTGCTTCTGGCGACGGCGGCGGCGCACCAGTTCGCGCTCCTGCGGGTGCTGGGCGCGGGCGGGGGGACGGTGGCGGACGCGGCGGGGTTCGGCTGGGGCTGGACCGACGCGCTCCCGTTCGGCAGCCTGGCGGTGATCCTGGTGCTCCGGCTGCGGCACGTTTTCGGACAGGCGTGGGGGCGGTGGGACGACGTGCTGGCGTTTGCGCCGGCCTTCGCCATTGCGGTGGGGCTGCGACAGCACGCCTTCGGCGGGGCGCTGGGCATGGACGGGGCGCTCCTGTGGCACCCGTCGGTGGTGGCGGCGCTGACGGGCCTGGCGGTGGGCGTTGCGGCGCACCGGACGGGCCGGAGCGCCCCGTGGACGGCGGCGATGCTCTACGCGACGCTGGCGGTGCTGACGCTCAACCTCCCGGCCGGCGGCGGAACGCGGGAGCTCCTCTGGCTGCCGGCGGGCGGGGTGCTGGTGACCGGCTTCGTATTGGCGGCGGTGCTGACGCGGCGCGTGGGCTGGGCGGTGGCGGCGGCGGCGGTGGTGGGCGCGGGGCTGCTGACGAGCCCGGCGGTCGCCATCTTCGCGCGCGAACACGGGTTGCGGCCGCTGGCGCTGGTGGCGCTGGGGCAGGCGCTGGCGCTCTGGGCGGTGCACCTGGCGTTCCCGGCGGCAATGCCCCGGCGGCTGGCGCAGGCGGCGCCGCTTCTGCTCTTGCTGGGGACGATGGGCCTCTTCCGCGAGGCGGCGCCGCTCCTGGAAGCGGCGGCGGGGACGGCGCCGGCGCTCTTCATGGGGGCGGCGACGTGGTGGCGGACCCGGAGCGCCGCGGCGGGCGGGCTCTACGCCGGCGCGCCGGGCTGGCAGGCCTGGCGGGTGGCGGAGGCGGACATCGGCTGGGCGTGCATTCTCCTGGCGTTCCTGCTGCTCGCGGCCGGGGCCGCCGCCAGCCTCCGCAAGGGCGCGCGGAGGACGCAGCCATGACGGCCCGCCGCGCCTTCTCCCACGTGGACCTGCTGGTGACCATCGGCGTGCTGGTGGTGCTGGCCGGGTTGCTCCTGCCGCTGCTGGAATCGCGGAGGCATATCGCACGCACCAAGCATAGTTGCATCAGCAATTTGAAGCAGATCGGGACAGGCCTGGCGTTTTACGCGACGAACCACGGCCAGCAGTTCCCGGTGCAGGGGCCGATGGGCGGGCACAACACCAGCGGCGACGCTCTCGTGAATCCGGCCCATGCGGTGGGGCTGTACGACGGCGGGGACGGGGAGATTCCCGATCCCCGGGTCTTTGTCTGCCCGAGTTCGGGGGAGGCGGCGCCGCCGGGACGGATCCAGTGCAGCTACCAGCGCTCGGGCGGGCTGGTGGCGCCGGATGGAAGCGGGGGCTGGGCCCCGACCTACCGCGCCGCGCGGCCGAACGTGATCGTCGTCGGCGACCAGGTGACGCGCAACGCCGCCGGCGCCATCGACCACCGGAGCGAAACCAACCACGGCGGCCGGTACGCCGAGGCGTTCTGCGTTCTCTTCAAGGACGGCCACGTCATCATCCACCCGGGCGACGGCCGTCCTATCGACGCCGGACTCTCGGTGAACGGCGTGAAGGGCGCGGCGCAGGCGTCCGACAACCTGTACGGCGATGGTGAGGCCACCGCCACGGGCGCGGCCCCCTCCAGCGCCGAATGGACCCACCTGCGGTACAACGACTGAGAGCAGGCAAGCCGTCTGGCTCGCGGGCGATTCGATCAGGTTCAGGCGCGGACGTCGAGGTGGGGGCCGGCGGCGTCTTCGTCCGCGGGCGGGGGGGGCGTTTCGGTGGCTTCGGCGGCGGGCGCCTGGTCCGCGGCGGGCGGTTCGGCCGGCGGGGGCGCGGCGCCGGCGAGGCGGAACTCCACCGCCGGCTCGAAGCCTTTCTCCCGGAGCGCCTCGGCGAGGGCGTCGCCGTCCTCGGCCAGGGCCTCGCGGGCGTCCTCGTCGTTGGCGGCCAGCGCCACGTCGAGACGGGACGGCCTGAACCGCAGGTCCCCCACCACCGGCCCGACCGCGGCCGTGTCCAGGTCCAGCACCCCGCGCCTCGACCCCGCCCGGCGGCGCCCGCCGCCCCGCTGCCGGCAGCAGACCTCCACGCCCGCGCCCCCCTCCCCCTCCGCCCCCGCGACGCGCGCCCCCCCCCCCACG
>CAZKKD010000497.1:2298-2930 GCA_964553265.1 uncultured Planctomycetales bacterium
GGGCCCCCACCGCGGGGCCGAAGGGGGTCGTGTCCAGGCCCAGGACCACGCGGGGCGACCACGGCGGGCGGGGGGGGCGGGCCCGCTGCCGGTAGAAGACCTTCAGGCGCCCGTCGCCTACATCCTCCGCCATGCGGAAGGGGGCCTCGGCCACCAGGAGAGCGGGCTCCTGCCGCGCGCCGGCGATGGACTCGGCCTTGGAGGCGGCGGCCCGGTCGGCGAGCGCGCGCAACCCCTCGTGCGCGGAGGCGAGGCGCTCGATGGACTGCTCGCCCCGCAGCACCTCGGCCTCGGCCTCCTGGAGCGCCGGCAGCAGGCGCGCGCGGTGACCGGACTGGAGGTTCCGCAGCGCCTGTTCCAGCGGCTCGCCCCCGGTCCCGCGTGCGGCGAGGCGGATGGCCTCTTCGGCAGCCTGCCGGTCGGCCGGTTCGAACCCGGCGATGCGTTCGGCGAGGATGGCTCCGGGCGACCGGGGCGGTTCGGCCGTCTCGCCGGCCGGCGGCTCCATGCCGGCGGTGCGGAGGACGGCGCGGGCAAACTCGCTCAGGCCCGGCGTTTCGGTGCTGGCGGCCGGTGCGGGCGCGGCCCGGGCGGCGGGGCCCCCGTCTTCGCCCCCGGCGCCGGGCGCGGAT
>CAZKKD010000498.1:0-2923 GCA_964553265.1 uncultured Planctomycetales bacterium
GCAGGCCGTTGGCCTTCAGCGTCTCGCGCGCCGCGGCGATGTTGCGCGCCCCGATGTTGACCCCGGCGCCGAGGTGCCCCACCACCGCACCGCCGCCGTAGAGGCTGGCCCGGATCTGGGTCGGGTCGGGGTCGAGCTTCTTCATGAGCCAGATGATGGTTTCGGTGGCGGTGTTGCCGTAGCGGCCCCGGTCGGAGTCCTGGGTGGGGCAGCGGTCGAGGAGAAAGTGGTTCATCGCCGCGTAGTGCTTGCGCCGGTGCCAGAGGCAGACGGCGACGCAACTGCCCAGGAGTGTGGCGATGGTGCACGGGGTGCGGCTGACGTGGTACTCGCCCGGCAGCAGAAAGACGCGTTTGTCCGGCATCGATGTGGTCTCCGGGGAAGCGTACCCGGGCCGGAGGGCGTCCGCGCCGTCCGATCCGCGTACATTCCAGACTGCCATGCAAACAGGATACCCCGGAAACGACCCGGAGGGGGAAGAAAATCGCAAAGAGGCGAAACCCCTTGGATTGCGACGCGCAATTCATATCCTTTTCCCGGAGCGGGCTGGCAGTGCAGTGCTGTGAATCTGGACACAAAACGCCGGAAAAAGGCCTTCAGGAGGGCAAAACGCATGCTGGGACTGGGCGATGGATGGGGACCGCGATGGGGCGCGACGTCTACGAGACCGCGGCCGGGCAGGCGAAGGACGACCGCAAGTCCATCCTCGCGACGCGGGTCGGGATCTTCCTGACCTTCATCGTCGCGGTGGTGCTGGCGTATCTGTTGCCGGTGCACCTGCGGCAGTACGGCGCGGTGGAGATCATCGCGCGCAGCACCGCCATCTTCTTCGCGCTCTGTGCGGCGACCTTCCTGCCGATGTACGTCGGGGGGCTCTACACCCGCGGCATCACGAAGGCGGGCGCGATTGCCGGGTCCCTGACCGGGTTCGTCACCAGCACGTTCTGGCTCGTCTTCGTCAACGACAAGCCGGCGAAGGCGCTCATGATCTGCAAGGCCCTCTTCGGCAAGGACAGCCTCGCCATCGGCGCGGACGGTCCGTCGAAGTGGCTCTGGGTGGACGCGCTCATCATCGGCTTCCCGCTGGCGGTGATCGTCACCATCGTGGTGAGCCTCTTCACGAAGAAGTACGACCAGGCCCACCTCGACAACGTCTTCACCCGGGTCGACTGATTGTCGCCCGGCGCATTCCGGATACACACGCCGCCCTGTCCGCTGCGCCGGACGGGGCGGCTTTTCGCTTCGGGGATGCCGTCAGGGCAGGTAGGCGCCGGCCTCGCGGAGGCGGGTCCGGAGCGCCTGCACGTCGAGGGCGCGGACATCCGGCTTCGACGCCCGGGCGGCCACGGCGGCGGCGGCGCCGGCGGCCTCGCCCATCGCCAGGCAGACCGGCATGACGCGCGTGCTGCCCTGGACGGCGCGGTCGGTGGAGATGGAGCGCCCCGCCACGAGCACGTTGTCGAGCCCTTTCGGCGTCAGGCAGCGGTACGGCACGCCGTGGCTCTGTCCCGGCGGCAGGTGGACATGGCCGCTTTCGCCCTCACGGTCGGTGCCGATGTCGCTCTTCTTGTGATGGATGTCGATGAAGTAGCAGTTGCGGCAGATCTCGTCCTCGAAATCGCGGCAGGCGATGAAGTCGTCTTTGGTGAGAACGTAATCGCCGACGATCCGGCGGGTCTCGCGCACACCGAGCAGGCTGCCGGTCTGCATCAGCCACGCATTGGCGAACGCGGCGGGGAAGAACTCGGCCAGGCCGTCGCGGAACGCCGCCGCGATGCGCCGCCCCTCCACGAGGGCGCGGCTGACCGAAGCCGGGTCGGTGTTGTCGACGTTCCAGACATGCCCCGCATTGAACCCGATGGCGCCCGGCCCGACGATGTTGTTGCAGGCGTGGCGGTCGGGGATGGCGGGATACCTGCCCGAGGCGAGGATGCGGTCGATGGCGCCTTCGCGGCCGCCGAAGTGCCCCACCGGGCCGAGGTGCTGATAGGCGTACAGGTCGACATTGCCGAGCACGAAGCAGTGTGTCGCCGGCTGCAGGTCGCCCGTTTCGTCCCCTTTCTCGAACGGGGCGCCGGCCCAGGCCGCGATATCGCCGTCGCCGGTGCAGTCGACGAACACCTTCGCACGGTAGGCCGCCAGGCCGTGCTTGCCCGCGACGAGGATGGTCTCGACGGCGCCGTTCGCTGCGGCTTCGACCCCCGCCAGAACGACGCCGAACAGAAGGGTCGCGCCGTGTTCGAGGACCAGGTCGTCGTAGACGCGCTTCAGGCGTTCGGCATCGATCGGCGTCCAGTCCAGCCGGTCCGGGGGGACGTGGGGCATGCCGGCCATGGTTTCGCGCAGGACGCGTTCTGCGAGTCCGGAGTAGAGGATGCGCTCCTTGTCCGTAAAGGGGCACCACGCCGGCACGAGGCCGCTGGTGCCCATGCCGCCGAGGCTGTGGGTCGCTTCCAGGAGCAGGGTGCGCGCGCCGTCGCGCGCCGCGGCGGCGGCGGCGGTGCAGCCGGCCGGCCCCCCGCCGACCACGATGACATCCCAGTTGTCGTGAAGCGGGATCTCGCGTTCGGCGAGGCGATGGGCGCCTCTGGAGCTGTCCATGACGTGGTCCTTGTTGTGGGGGCGAGGGGTCAGTGGAGGTCGCGCGTCTCTTCGTAGGCGCGGTCGATCTCCCGGCGGATTTCCTTCTGCGTGGTCTGTTCGCGCGCTTCCTCGGCGGCCTTGCGCTGGCGGACGTTCTCCTCGGTCGGTTCGGCGGGGCCGGTGTCACACCCGGCCGCCAGCGCCGCCAGCGTGAGCGCCCCGGCCGCCAGTCCCATCCGTCGGATCGTCAGCATCTTCATTCGCCTTCCCCTCGGGCCCCGCGGCGGGCGGGGCCGCCCCGGTTGCGGTGTTCCGCCGCCGGCGCGGTTTAGTCGGTTCC
>CAZKKD010000499.1:0-2921 GCA_964553265.1 uncultured Planctomycetales bacterium
GATGATGCCGAGCTTCACGCCGCGCTCGCGGAGGATGCGCAGGACCTCGATGGCGTCCTCGTAGGGGCTGAGGTCGTGGAACTTGGTGTCGTGGTAGCCGATCATGCCGGCGGCGACCAGGATGAGCGGCGAGACCCCGCCGAGCATCTCCCGCGGCAGGCGCAGGAGCAGCTTGTCGAAGTGGTGCTCGTAGTTGCTGGTGAACTCGTTGACGACCTCCTCGAGCTCGTGGAGGCAGGCCTCCTCCTCGAGGCGCAGGCCGGCCTTGCGCATGGCGCGCACCGCGTTGCGCCGCGCGCGGGCGGCGAACTCGGTGGTGGAGTAGAGCGTGTCGTCCACGTCGAAGAAGATGGCTTCCAGCGGTCGCATGGCATTCCCCGTTCGCGCGGGCCGGCGCTCGCTGCCGGCCACCCTCTGAGACCGTACCGGGCCGCCCCCCCCGCGTCAAGACGCGGCGCGGAAGTGGCCGGGCCATTCGGTTCTCCCCCTCCCGCCGGGAGAGGGCCGGGGTGAGGGCCGGACTCTCGGAATCCCCTCACCCTGGACCCTCTCCCAGAGGGAGCGGGAATCTGTTGACGAACCGGCGGGGACTGAATGGCCCCGGCGGAAGAGGGCGCACCCGTTGACAGGGGCGGCGGAGCGGGTAGGCTGCGGGGCGGCCGCCGGGTCCGCCGGGGGCGGCCGGGACCGACGCGTTCCGCAACGGGGAGAACCGCATGCAAGCCGAAGAGGTGATTGAGCGGCTGGGGCTGACGCCGCATCCGGAGGGCGGGTTTTTTCGCGAGACCTACCGCGCCGACGAGGCGATCGACGCCGGGGCGCTGCCCGACCGCTACGGCGGGCCGCGCGCGGCGGGGACGGCCATCTACTTCCTCCTCACCGCCGACGCGTTCAGCGCCTTTCACCGCATCGCCAGCGACGAGATCTTCCACTGGTACGCCGGCGACCCGGCGCGGCTGCTGCAGATCCGTCCCGACGGCGGACTGGAGCCGCGCATGCTGGGGGCGAACCTGCTGCTGGGCGAGCTGCCGCAGGCGGTGGTCCCCCGCGGGACGTGGCAGGCGCTGGAGGTGGTCGAGGGCGGGGCGTGGACGCTGCTGGGCACGACGGTGGCGCCGGGGTTCGACTTCGCCGATTTCGAGATTGCCGACCGCGGGGCGCTCCTGGAGGCGCACCCCGACCACGCCGAAACGATCCACCGCCTGACGCGGGCGTAGCGCGTCGAGTTCCATCTTCCTTCACCCGGGAAAGGAAACCGCCGTGTCTTTGCCTGCCGTGAACGCATCGGTTGTCCCGGACGTCTTCGCCGTCTACACGCCCACCGCGCTGGAGGTGCGGCTGGAGGTGGCCGCCGACCTGGGGCCGGGGGCCACCTGCTCGTGCCAGTTGCCCAACTCGTTCCTCGCCGCGGACGTGAGCCCTTCGCTCACCCGCCGCCTGCAGACCGGCGACCCGGCCGGCGACGGCCATGTCGCCGCCGAGCTCCGCCGCCGGGACGGGACGGTGACGCCCCTGGCGCCGGAGGTTCGCCCGCGCGAGTTCTACAGCGGCTGCGCGGTGGTCCGTCACGGGCAGTGCGTGGATGCGGTCTGCGGGACGGCGCTGCATGCGGGCGACGCCGTGGTCTTCCGCTTCGCCAACCTCCACAGCCCCTGGGTCGCCAACCAGGAGGAGTGCGTCTACGTCGCGGTCGACGGGCAGACGCCGGAGGCCCTGCCGACGTTCCGCGTGTTGCCGGGCGAGGCGGAGGTTGTCCGGCTCATCGCGCCGTCGGTGGTCCGTCCCGGCGAGTGTTTTTCGCTGCGGCTGGTGACGCTGGACCGGTATCACAACCGCTCGCGTTCCACCTGTCGCGACGTGACGGTCCGCACCGATGCGGGCGACGCGGTGGCGGAGGGGCTCAGCTTCACCGGCGCGTGCACCGTCCCGGTGACGCTCGACGCACCGGGCGTGCACCGTTTCCACGCGCTCGGGGTGCGCAGCAACCCGGTCCTCGTCTCGCCCGACGCAACGCCGGTCTACTGGGGGGATCTCCACAGCCATTCGGACATGAGCGTCGACGCGGTCGGACACGAGAACTACGCCTACGCCGAGGAGGTGTCGGGGCTGGAGTTCTGCGCCGTCTGCGACCACGGCGCGGTGACGCACCCGGACAACTGGGCCCGCGCGCAGGCGCGGGCGCGGGCGGCGGACCGGCCGGGGCGCTTCGTGCCCATTCTCGCCTACGAGCTCAACCTGGGGTACCACCTCAACCTCTATTTTCCGGACCTGGAGGGGGAGATGGTGGCCGTCGGCACGGCGGGCGACAGTTGCCCCGTCCCGGGCGCGGTCGAGGCGCTCCTGGAACGGCGGCCGGAGATCCTGACGCAGCTCCACCACACCGGGGTGCAGTTCGGCGTCACCGACATGCGGGAGACGTTTCCGCCCACCACGCGGCTCCTGGAGATCTATTCCCAGCACGGGCAGAGCGAAACCTACAACCCCGACCACGTCCTGGCCTACGAGAATGTCCGCCGGATGGGGCCGGGCAAGGTCTCCATGCTCAGCATCGACGGGCCGTACTACGCCCGCGACGCGTGGGCGCTGGGGCAGCGGTTCGCGACGATGGGGTCGTCGGACGATCACTTCGCCCAGCCGGGCAAGTGCCACTGCGCCGTGACGGCTGTGCGCGCGCCGACGCTCGACCGCGAATCGCTGATGGCGGCGCTCGGGGCCGGGGCCTGCTACGCGACCACGGGCGAGCGCATCCTGCTGGCGTTCAGCATCGGGGAGGTCGGCATGGGGGGCACGGTCCGCCGCCCGTCCGGCGGGCAGGCGCTGCCCTGCCGCCTCTCCGTCCACGGCGCCGCGGCGCTGCAGCACGTCGAGGTGCTGCGCTACCGCTTCCACCGTCCCGGGGCGGGCCGGGCCCCCCGGTTGGG
>CAZKKD010000500.1:0-2920 GCA_964553265.1 uncultured Planctomycetales bacterium
GTTGGACATGTCCTGTTTGTGGATGGCTTCGATGTAGTAGCGTTTGCCGGCTTCGAGGCGGACGGGGTTGGATCGGGATTTGCGGTTGCGCCACTGACCGACGGGGGTGCCGCGGGCGGAGGCGATGCGGCGGGTGTTTTCGGGATGTTCGTCGGTGCTCAGGTGGAGTTCGGCGGTTCGGGATGCGGTAATCCAGAAGACGTAGTCGCCGGTTTCGGGGGGCAGGACGTAGCCGCGGACGCGTGCGCCGTAGTTGATGGCGCGTTGGGCGGGGGTTTCGAAGCGGTCGATGTGGCGCGCGTCGGTGGGGTTGCGCGGGTAGTCGGGATGGAGGAGGAGATCGGCGAGGGAGTTGCCCCAGAGGGTGTCCCAGTGCTCCCAGAGGATGCAGTTCGGTGTGCCGACGGTGACGGGCAGGACGCGGCTGGTGGTGTTGTAGCCGTGGTTGTCGACGGCGACGGCGGTGAGGTTGCGGGGGCCTTGGGCGTCGGGGGTCCAGGTAATTTCCCAGGGGGCTTGGTCGACGGCGCCGATGAGGGTGTCTCCGTCGCGGAACTGTACGGCAGCGATGTCGCCGTCGGGATCGGAGGGGTTGGCGCGGAGTTGGATGTCGGCGCCGGGTTCGAGGGCGGCCTGGTGTTCGGGGCTGGTGATTTCAATGCCGGGGCGGTGTCGAATGCGGACGCGGGGACCGGCGGAGATGCGGGAGGGGACGTCGGCGTTGGGGATGACGACGGTGACCGTTTCGGTATTGGAGGAGCGCAGCTCGAGGGGGATTTCGGGGTTGGCCAGGTCGCGGGTGAGGGTGTGGGTGCTGCCTCCGGCGAGGGTGAGCGCGTCCTCTTTGAGCGTGAAGGGTTTGTAGGAGAGGATGGCGGCGTTGAGGAGGTTGGGGTCGTCGTCGCGCCGGGCGAAGATGCGGGAGGCGTGTTCGAGGGGGCCGAGGGCGATCCAGGGTTCGGGGGCGACGGTGTTTCCCGACTGGAGGAATTCGCCGGCGGTGACGGGAATCTCGCGGGAGGAGACCAGGCGGGTGTCGCGATAGACGGCCTGGACGTTTTCGAAGGTGTTGTTTTCCACGGCGACGGCGTCGGGATCCCGGTGGGTGCTTTTGATGTCGAGGGCGTAGCCGACCGTTTCGTCGAGGGCGACGCGCGCATGACCGAAGTCCGGGTTGGTCTGGCCGCTGGGGCCGACGTTGCGGAACACGCAGTTGCGGACCGCGCCGGTGACCTTTTCCTGGAGGGCGACGACGGTCTGGCTGAACTGGCGCGCGCTGCTGAGATCCTGACCGGTGAAGCGGCAGTTGTCGATGACGATGCGCCCGTCGCCGAATGCGCTGACGGCGGCGCGGCTGAATTCGTCCGCGACGCTGTTTAGCAGACTGAAGTCGGCTTCGTTGATCACCGCGCCGTAGCCGGTCAATCCGCCAATGACCGAGGCGCGAATGTTGGTGATGCGGCAGCGGTCCATGACGACTGCGGCGCCGCCGTGGATGTTGACGCCGACAAACGGGTACGGGTTGCTGGGATAGGCGGCGGCGCCGTCCAGGACGATTCCCTCGAAGCGCACCTGCGGGCGGGTGTCGGCGGAGTCGTCGAGCGAGCCGATCTCGACCAGCGCGCCCTGATCGGAGACGTCGGCGGGGCGGATTGCGACGGTGGGCTGTTCCCCGTCGAGGGGGGCGGCGGGTTCGGCGGCGACAATAGTGAGGGACTTGTCGATGTGAAGTCGTTCGGTGTAGACGCCGGGGGCGACCCGGATGCGCGCGCCGGCCGGCGCGGCGTCGACGGCGTCGCGGACGGCGGCGAAGGCGTCGGCGCCAAAGGCGGCGGCGGGTCCGTCGCCGTCGGGATCGGCGCCGGTGTCGACGCCGGCCCAGTCGTCGTCCACGTGGAGAGTCGGCGTGAAGCTTTCCGGATCGAGGGGATCGGTGCCGGCCTGGACCTCGTCGAAGTCGTTGACGCCGTCGCCGTCGGTGTCGGGGTTGTGCGGATCGGTGCCGGCGCGCGCTTCCCGGATATTGGTCAGGCCGTCGTCGTCGGGGTCGGCGTCGGGCTCGTCGGGCTGTGTTGGATCGAGTCCGTAGCGGTGCTCCCATCCGTCGGGCATGCCGTCGCCGTCGGTATCCGGATTCATCGGGTCTGCGTTGAGGGTGTATTCTTCGAGATTGGCGAGGCCGTCCTGGTCTTCGTCGCCGTCGGCTTCGGGGGCGATATTGCCAAACATGGCCCGCTCCCACCAGTCCGGCATGCCGTCGACGTCGACGTCGGCGTCGAGATGGACGGCGAGGTCGCCGTCTGGGCCGAGGAGGTGGAGTTCTCGCGCCTGCAGATCGGTGAGCGGTTTGTTAAAGAGGGCGAGAGAGGCCATGGTTCCTCGAAACGGGCGGCGCACCAGCTCGCGCTCGGGGCGCCACCATGTGCCCGGGAGGGTAAGGATGTCGTAGGCGCCCAGAGTGAGCGGCGCCTCGCCGGTGTGCAGAGAATTCAGGAAGCGGTCGGGGAAGGAGAAGGTTTCGCTGGGAGTGCCGTCGAGGAGGACGGCTACGCCGTCTTCGGCGCTCCAGCGCACGACCAGATGCGTCCATTCCGGCGCGGAGCGTCGACGGGACCACCACGGTCTGTCGGTCCCGTTGATCTGCTCCCAGGTCATGGCGGTCACGACGTCTTTGCCGCGCGGGGATCCGTCTTGAGACAGCGCAACTCCGACGCGTCCGCCGAAGAGGAAGACGGCAAACTCGCACTGGTTGGCGCTGCTTTGGAACTTGCCGAGCACGCGCATAAATGATTGCGGATAGTCCGGACGTATCCACAGGCTGACCGAGAGCGTCTCGGCGGAACTCAGGAGCGGATCGCTTCCGAAGGAGACATAGTCGTTGCGTCCGTCGAGTTCGAGTGCGCCGTCTTGGAAGTCGGCG
>CAZKKD010000501.1:0-564 GCA_964553265.1 uncultured Planctomycetales bacterium
ACCGCCCTCGCCGCGGTCCCGGCCGAAGGCGAGTACGCCGCCGCGGCGCAGTTGCAGCGCATCTGGGCCCTCCTCGGCGCCACCGATCTCGACGGGGCGGTGCGGCAGGCGCGTGCTTACCTGGAGCGCTACCCGGACGGGCAGGCCCCGGTGGTGCACTACCTTCTCGGCGCCGCGCTGTTCCGCAAGGCCGAGTACACCGCCGCCGCACCCGCCTACCGCGCCGCGGCCGAAGCCGCCGGCGAGTCGCCCTACCGCGAAGAGGCCGCCTTTCAGCTCGCCCTCTGCTACGAGCGTCTCGGCGAGAGCGAGGCCGCGGTGGCCGCCTACACCGCGTTCGTCGAGCGCTTCCCCGAGAGCGATGCCCTGCCGCCCGCCGTGCTCAGCCGGGCCGAGGGGCTGGCCCGCCTCAAGCGCCGGGAGGAGGCGGCCGAAACCTTCCGGTCGGTCCGCGACCTCGACGGCCCCCGCGCCGCCCCGAAGGAGCCGTCCTGGCTCCAGCAGGCGGTCCGCCACTACGCGCCCAACCCGTACGACGCCATCGATGCCTGCCACCGCAGCCCC
>CAZKKD010000501.1:574-2916 GCA_964553265.1 uncultured Planctomycetales bacterium
ACGACCACGCCCGCCGCGCCGCTGACCCCGAGGCCCTCCGGTGGGCGCCATGGGGCGCGCAGCGCCGCAAGCAGTGCGGGGCAGCGGTCGGGCTCTCCCGTCGGTTGCTGAAGGAGCGCCCCGAGCATGCGCTTGCGGATCGGACGCGCGCCCGCCTCGGCATGACCCTCTACCAGGCGGGCAAGGAGGCCGAAGCCGCAGAGGTGTTCTACGGCATTCTCACCGAACGTCCCAACATCCGGATGGCGCAGGAGGAGCTGCTCTGGCTCGGCAGCTACTACCTCCAGCACGACAAACCGGAGAAGGCCGACGAAGCCTACACGGCCCTGCTGGAGCGCCATCCCGGTCCGAAGATGGACGCCGCCGCGCGCTACTACCGTGCCGAGGCCAAGCGCCGGAAGGCGATCGGGGCCGACAGGAAGGAAGCCTGGGAAGCGGCCGCCGACAGCTTCCGCCAGTTGGCCGAACGCGACGACCCGCGCTTCAATGCGCTTGCCCGTTTCGGGCTCGGGCAGTGCCTCCGCGAGCTCGGCCGGCTCGACGAAGCGCGCGCCGCCCTCCGGGACGTCGAGTTCGCGCCCGAGGATCCCATGCAGGCGCGGCTCCTTTTTGAACTCGCGTTGCTGGACGAGGCCCAGGACCGGACCGAGAGCGCGGTCCGCCGCTTTCTCCGCGTGGGGCTCCTGTACGACGACCAGGAGCTCTGCGGCGAGGCCCTCTTCCGGGCCGGCCGGCTGAGCGAAGAAGCCGGGGATCTCGAAAAGGCCATGGTCTGCTACCGCGAACTGGCCGACGACCGCGCCGGCTCCTACGGCGCCCGCTACGGCAAGACCAGCCCCTGGTCCGCGCAGGCCCGCGAGCGCATCCACGCCATCGAGATGCCGCCGGCCGCCAGCGTCCCGGAAGGGGAAGCCGGGGACGAGGCGGCCGCGGACGGCGAAAAGGTGTTCTGACATGGAACGCGCCGAGGTCGAACGCCTCCAGCACGCCCTCCACGCCGACATGGAGCTCGGACGCCGGCGCGGGCCGGAGTGGTACCTCAGCCTCGGCCTCGCCGTGCTTGTGGCGCTCCTTCTCCTCTTTGCGACCACCGTTACCTACGTGGTCGATCTCGGCCGCTTCCGGCAGGCGGTGAGCCGCTTTTTCCAGGTGACGGTCAAGCCGCCGCCGCGCCTCTCGCCACAGACCACCTTCTCCGCCGAGGGGGCGGCTCTCGAACGCAACCGCCTGATCAGCAAGGGCGATACGCCCATCTTCAGCCGTCTGCCCGACACCGAGGCGGACCGCCCCGGCCTGCGCGACCTGCCCACCGTCGCCATGCCCGCCGCGGCGCCGCGCCCCAAGGTCCCGAAGCGGATCACCGTCCCGGCCGCCAGCGAAGCGGTGCGCGAGCTCGAGTCCGGCCTCCATGAAGGGTCCGAGTCCGTTCCTCTCGTCGCGCGCCAGAGGGGGGCGCCGCTGCCGCGTGTCCCGAAGCCGAACCTCCAGGCCGCCTACGCCTCCGGGCGCGAAGGCGGCGGCGGCCCCGGCCGCCCCGGCGAAAGCTCGGCAAAGTATGCGCCCAGGCCCCCGCCGCCGCCGGAACCTCCGCGCATCGAAGAGGTCGAGACCCCGCCCGTCGAAGCGGTCAACCGCGCCCGGCTCGAGGATGTGCGCCCGCTGGTCCGCCGCCTCATCGACAAGCGCCCCCCCGGCGGCTACCCCAAGCTCGACGAGGAGGTCCAGGCCGACTTCACCGTCTTCCGCGAGCCCGGCAGCGAGGACACCTACTTCCGCCTCGAAATCCGCCTCCGGCCCGAAAGCCGGGTGCCGACGCTCGCCAAGGACGTGGTCTTTCTCGTCGACGTCTCGCAGAGCATTCCGCCGGCCGAGCTCGATGCGGTGCGCCCCGGCATTCTCTCCATCCTTCGCAACCTTGCGCCGCAGGATCGCTGGCGCGCCGCCGTCTTCAGCCACGAGACCCGGTTCTTTGCCGAGGACTGGAACACGGCCGGCAGCGTCCCCGCGCGGGAGGAGGAACTTGCCGAATTCCTCCGCCGGAAGCGCGGCGACCGGCATACCAACGTTTTCGATGCCACGCAGCGGGTCCTCCACGGTTTCGCCCGCAGCCCGCGTCCGTGCAACGTCTTCCTGGTCAGCGACGGCAAAGCCACCAGCGGCACCGCCGATGTCCGCCGCCTCGTCGAGGGCTTCACCCGCACCAAGCGGCAGACCTTCTCCATCTTCACCTTCAACGCGGGGGAGGGGGGCAACCGCTACCTGCTCCAGCTTCTGGCCTATCGCAGCCGCGGCGTCCACCGGGATGCGCCCGACCTTGCCGACGCCGGCGCGGCCCTGGCCGC
>CAZKKD010000502.1:0-2913 GCA_964553265.1 uncultured Planctomycetales bacterium
AGCTGCCGCACTACGTCATGCCGACCTATCCGGCGCTGGCCATCGCCGCTGCCGCCGCCCTGCCGGCCCTCGATCGGCCGCGGCCCTGGCCGATCGGCCTGCCGCGCGCCCCCTTCCTCGTCCCCGGCCTCGCGCACATGCGGCTCCAGGATCGCCACCGCCGCCATGGAGGCGACAGCGCCGTTTGGATCATCGACACGCGGCCCGGCCAGCGCTTCCCGCTCCTCGAGGCCTCGTTCGAGCGCAACCACCTGCAGCGCCGCCCGGCGGACCGCCGGCTCCGGATCCTCCAGCGTCCGGGTGAGAATGGCCCGCTTCCGCTCGGCGTCGAGCTCCTCGACATACTCCAGCGCCCGCACCCCCACGGCCCGTGCGAGCGGGGCCTCCGCCGCAACGAGGGCTTCCAGCAGCGCGATCCGGTCCCGCTCTGCATCCAGCAGGCTGGCGTCCGATGCCCCCGGGCTCTCCAGCAACGCGTCCGCCATCCCCCAGGCGTCTTCCCCGGGCCCGGCCAGCGTGGCGAGAATCCGTTCCGGCTGCAGCAACCGCTCCCGGACCGGCGGGGGCGCGGCCTTGCACTTCCGCACGAGCAGGGTCTGCATGCCCGGCGCTTCGCCCGCAGCACGCAAGGCGGCCTCCCCGTCCGGCCAGGGCAGACGCGCCAGGAAGAGCGCCGCGCCTTGCGTCGGACGCGAATCCGCCAATCCGTCCACCGCCTTCTTGTCCGCGCGGCCAAACGCCGCGGCCAGGGCCGGCAAAGCCGTCCCCGGCTCGCCGACCCCGTACCAGGCCAGCACCACCGCGAGCGGGGCCTGTTCCGCCTTGGCCAACGGAGTCAGCGCCGCCCGCCAGACGGTATGCGCGTCGCGGGCGAACCTGGTCTGCGCGTCGACCGCGACCACCTCTTCCTCTTCCAGCACCTCGTCCAGGGCTTCGGTCACCGGCCCGAACAGATTGCCGGAACCGTCCTCCCCGGTGGCGGTCCCGTCTTCTCCATCTTCAGATGCCTTCACCACGGGCCGGGCCGAAAGGACCCCGTGCAGCCGGCCGTCCGCGTCTCCCCACAACCCGTAATGATGCGCCGCCATCCGGATGACCAGTTGCGCCGCCCCCAGCCGCACCTCCGGATCCGGATCCGGAAGGAGCGGCGCCAGCGTCCCGGTCACCAGCATGGGCGAACGCCGGGCCAGCACCCGCAGTCCGGCGCGGCGAATGTCCGCCACGTCCGACGCCACCGCCGCCTTGACGAGCGGGCGCCAGTGGGTGTCCTCTTCGCTCCCGTAGTGCCGTTCGCCCGCCGCCGCTTCCAGGACAGCGATCCTCTGGGCCTCGTCGCTCGCATCGTAAATCGCCTTGACCGTCTCCAGCGACTTCGTCGAATCCTCGTCGACCAACGCCTCGACCACCGTCCCGGACAGCGCCGGCAGACGCTGCGTCAGCGCCAGGAGCGTCTCCGCGTCCGGCTTCTCTTGCAGTTCCCGGAGTGCGCCGAGGGCATTCCGCACGACAAAGGCGTCCTCGTCCTCCAAAAGCGCCCGCAACGGATCGGCCGCCTGGCGGATGCCGAGTTCGCCCACCGTCTTCGCCGCCGCCGCACGGACGCGCCAGCGGTCGTCGCGGAGGCACGCCACCAGGGCCTCGTGTTCCGTCTTCGCCTTGACCTCTTCCATCGCGGCGAGCGCCGTAATGGCCACCACCTCGTCCGGGTCCTGCACCGCCGTCGCCAGGGGGGCGGCCGCGGCGGCATTCTTGGTCGCGCCCAGCGCCTGGGCGGTCGTCATGCGCAGGTTCGGGTCCGGGTCCGCCAACAGCGTGGCCATCGCCTCCACCGCCGGCCGGCCGCCGACCTCCTGGAGCCCCCGCAGTGCCGCTTCCCGGACCAGCGGTTCGCGGGCACGCAAAAGCTCGCGCAGGGCCGGCAAGGCCTGGATCCGGCCCTTCGCCACGCGGACGGCGGCATGCTGGCGCGCGTCGATGTCTCCACGGGCGAGGACGTGCCGAACGCGGGCCTCCGCTTCCAGCCCGTCCGGGACGAGTATGGCCCAGCGCGCATCTTCCAGCGCCAGCGCCGCCCGGCGATCCCCGTTCCCGGAGGCCTCGTCCGCCGCGGTACGCAGCGCCGGCAACGCTTCGGCGCCAAAGCGGACAAGGAGCGACATCCCCCGCGTCCGCGCCAGCGGGTCGCCCTCCAGCACCAGCCCGATGGCGCTTTCGATGGAGCGTTCGGTGGCCGCGTCGGGGGCCTGCGTTTCCGGCGGAGGCGGCAGGGCCTCGTGCTCCGCCACCCAGGCCCGGACGGCCGTCAGCGCTTCGGTCCGGTCGGCGGCCTCCGCCCAGGGCGCCGGCTGGGGCGCTTCGGGGGCCAGGCGCCGCCACACCTCCGCCGCGCCCACCCGCACGCCCAGGTACGCGTCGCCCATGCCGTCCACAAGCGCCGGCACCGCACGCTCGCGGGCCTCCACCAACAGCGCCGCCGCTTTGGCCCGACCGGCCGGATCCCGCAGGCCGAGGAGCTGGACGGCTTCGCGCAGGTCGCGCTGGTCGCGGAGCCGCTCCACCAGGTCCCGGACCTCCGGCGCGGCGGCGTTGCCTTCCCATTCCCCCCGCGCGCGGCGGTCCCGCGCGTCCTCGATCCAGTCGATCAGCGGCTCCGCTTCCACGAAGCCGCGCTTCCGCGCCACCACCGTTGCCGCATCGGTCAGCAGCACCAAGGTCGGGACGGCGCGCACGCGGAAACGCTGCGCCAGATCGGAATGGACATCCACATCGATCTCGACAAGGTGGAGCGCGCCTGCCCTGGCTTCGAAGAGGTCGCCCGTCAGCACCTCCGCTTCCAGCCGCTTGCAGGGCGGGCACCACGCCGCGCCGAAGACCAGCAGGATCAGCGCCCCGTCGCGCTCCGCCGCTTCCAGC
>CAZKKD010000503.1:0-2908 GCA_964553265.1 uncultured Planctomycetales bacterium
GCTCCGAAGAGGACCGCTGGGCCGTCGACTTCAGCGCCATGTCCGCCGAACAGGCCTACGTCGCCTACCTCGAGGGCCTGCGCGAGCGCTGCGCCAGCATGGCCGAAGCCGTCCAGAAGTCCGGCCTCTCCGACAGCACGCTCCGCCGCCACTTCAAGGAGCACGGCATCCGCCAGTACAAGGGCAAGCGGCCCGCGAAAGGCTGACCGGTCTTTCCGGCCCCCGGCCGCTCCTCTCGCCACGCCACCGCCCGCGCGCGGAAGCCATCCGATCCCACGGACTGCCGCGAAGAACCGCCGGCACCAAGCGGTGTTCTGACAGAAACGACGCCCTCATGCCCCCGGGGTCAAGCTGATCCCGAAGAGCAATCCCAGAAAGCCGCCCCAGATTGCGCCCCGCAGCGGCGTGCTCGTGAGTGGACAGCCGCCCGTCTCGCAGGAGCGCGTCTGTCCCAGCAGTGCGCCGACCGCCACGCCAATCCCGACGGCCAGCACCAAACGGATCCACATCGTCGTCACCTCCTCTTCTCGGCCTGGCCGGGGAGCAATCGTGTCCCGTCCCCGTCCCGAACTTCCGCCGGCCTGCTAGCCAGCGTTCCGGATGGCTGCGAGCAACGTCGATGCGTCCTGAACCCCGACGAACCGCTGCACCTCCTGCCCGTCCTTGAAGAGGATCAGCGTCGGGATGCTCTGCACGCCCAGCGGCCCGGCCAGCTCCGCGTGGTCATCCACGTTCACCTTCGCAATGCTCGCCTCGCCGTCCAGCGACGCCGCAACCTCTTCCAGAATAGGCCCTTGCATCCGACAGGGGCCGCACCAAGGCGCCCAGAAGTCCACCAGCGTCACGCCGCTCCCGATCGTCGCTTCAAAGTCAGCCTGTGTCAGTTCCTGTACGCTCCCGGCCATGGTGAATTCCTTTCCTCTCCGACCGCTTCGTTCTGAAGCAAATCCTTCACGAATCTCCTGCCGCGCAACCCTGCGCCGCTGTTTCCCTTGGAACCGCCAGCGCCGGAATGGTTACGGCCCCAGTCGCCTTTCGGAATCTCCTTGACGGAGAAGGCCCCGGAATCGAACATAGGGTGCTGTCCGGAATGAAGTTCCGGCTGTCATCCACCCGCGAGCACCGGAGATATCCGCGCGTGCGCATCGTTTACACTGATTTTCATCACGGCTGGGGCGGCCAGGCCCTGCAGGTGCTGCAGTTGGCCCGTGCCATGGCGGACCGCGGCCACGACCCGCTCATCCTGGCCCCGCCGGACAGCGACCTCGCGGTCCGCACCGGGGCCGCGGGGCTTCCGGTCGACACACGTTGCCGGTTCCCGCGCGGTTTCCGACCGCGCGCGCTTCTGGCCGATCTCCGCGCGCTTCGCGCCCTCTTTTCCGAGCGTCCCGTTGACCTTGTCCACTGTCACGGTTCGCAGGACACCTGGATCGCGGTCGCGGTCGCGCGCCTCTTCGGCGGACCGCCCATCGTCCGCACCAAGCACAACACCTACCCGGTCCGTCCGCATGCCGCCAACCGCTGGCTCTACGGCCGCGCGCTGGCGCATGTCATCGCGGTGGCCGGACCGATTGCCGCAGATCTTGTCGACAACGGCCTGGTCCCGGCCGACCGCGTCACCGTCCTCCACGCCGGCCTCGACGACCGCTTCGCCGGTTCGGCCGCGCGCAGCCGCTCCGCGGTCCGCGCGGCGTGGGGCTTTTCCGAAGACACGCCGCTCGTCGGCCTCGTCGGGCGGTTGGCGCCGGACAAGGGGCAGGATACGCTCCTCCGCGCCGCGGCCATTCTCCGCGAGCGCCACCCCGATTTCCGCCACGTCCCCATCGGCACCGGCGGCGACTGGGACCGCATCCGCATGATTATCCACCACCCCGGCCTCCACGATGTCGGCAAGTGGGCCGGCCTCACCGAAGACGTCGCCCCCCCCACCCGTTCGCCCGACCTCCCCGGTCTGGCCGCCCCCGCCCGCCGCGCCCCCACCCCCCCCGTCAAGGAGGCCACGGCGCCCGGCGGTCCCGCCGGGGGCGCCCGCGGCCGCGGCACGGCCGAGATCCTTGAGGACGGCGCCTGCGGGCTGCTGATCCGGCCCGGGGATCCGGGGCATCTCGCGAAAGCCATCGCGTCGATCTTCGACGATCCCGACGCTGCCGGCCGCCGGGCCGAGCGGGCCCGAGCGCGCGTCCGCCGCTACCTCGCCTCCGCGGTGGCGGAAGAAACCGAACGCATCTACGAACGGGTCCGCACCGTCGACGCGACGCAAGCCGTCGCCGCGGAGGCCACGCCATGAGTCTGCGCATCCTCCAGCTTTGCAGCGCGCGTGAATTCGTGGGCGAAGCCGCCCGCGTGCTCGACCTCTACGAACTTCAGCGCCAGCGTGGGCACACGGTCCGCCTCGGCGCACGCAAGCGCTACGCCCTCGCCGAGGCGGCCAGCCGGCGGGCCCAGCCGACCGTGGAGATGCAGTTCCGCAGCCGCTTCAACCCCGTGCATGACCTGGGCGATGTCCTTCGGATCCGAAGGCAGGTGCGCGAGATTGGAGCCCAGGTTGTGCACGCGCATCGCGGCAAGGATCACTGGCTCGCGGCCATGGCGCTGTCCGGCATGCGATCACCGCCGCCGCTTGTTCGCACGCGGCACGTGGTCACCCCGCTCAAGACCCACGCCGCCAACCGCTGGCTCTTCGGCAGCGCCACCGATGCCGTCATCTGCGTCAGCGAAGCCGTCCGCGATGCGCTGGCGTCCAGCGAGCGCAGCGTCCGGGGGCAGGTGCGCACCATTGCCGGCGGCACTGATCTGCGCCGCATCCGGCCGGGGAACCCCGAGGCCTCGCGCGATGTCCGCAAGCGCCTCGCCATTCCCGACGACGCACCGGTGATCGCCTGCCTCGCACGCCTCGCGCCGGTCAAGG
>CAZKKD010000504.1:0-2893 GCA_964553265.1 uncultured Planctomycetales bacterium
CGCCGGGCGCCGCCCCCTCGAGTACGGGACGGCGCTGCTGGGGCGTCGCGGGGTGCTCCCTCGCTTCCTGGAGGACCTCCTGCAGGAGCGATTCGTCCAGGGCGTCGCTGCGTTCCCCCATGCCGGCTGGCTCCCTCGTGATCGACTCAGGATGCGGTTGCGTCGTCCGCCGGCTGCACGGCCGAGCGCGCCGCCGCACCGGCTTCTCCCGCGGAGAGGTGGAACCGCCCCGCAAGCGCCTGCAGCTGTCCCGAAAGCTCGGTCAGCTGCCGGGCGGCCTCGTTGATGCTCTGGATGTTGTCGCGGTTCTTCTGGGCCGCTTCCCTCACCGCGCCGACGCGGTCGGCCACGCCGCCGGGCATGTGGACGACCTCCCGGGGATTGCGCGACACCTCGTTCGCCGCGTTGGTCTGCTGCTCCACGGCCGCGGTGATGGAGGCGGCCGAGTCGTTGACCGTGCTCATGATCTCGGCGATCTGCTCGATGGCCGCGATGGCCCCGCCGACGCGGCTGCGCACCTCGTCGATGCTCTGCGCGATGCTGCCCGCGGCGGCGCCGGACTGGTTGGCGAGCTCCTTGATCTCCTTCGCGACCACGGCGAAGCCCTTGCCCGCGTCGCCGGCGCGGGCGGCCTCGATGGTGGCGTTGAGGGCGAGCAGGTTGGTCTGGTCGGCGATGTCCTTGATGACGGCGGTGACCTTGGTGATCTCCTGCGCCCCTTCGCCGAGCGCGCGCATGGTGGTGCGGGCCTCCTCGGCCATGCTGTCGGCGCGGCTGGTCACCTCGGCGCCCTTCCGGGCGCTCTCGGCGATGTCCTCCACCGAGCGGCTCATCTCCTCCGCGGCGGCGGCGGTGGCATTGAGGAGGTCCAGCGCGTCGGAGGCCGCGCGTTTCACGTCCGAGGCGCTCGCCGCCATCTCGTCGCCGAAGGAGACCGACCGCGCCGAGATCGCGTCGATCTGTTCGACCGCGCCGACGGTGGTGGCGCTGCTCTCCTGGAGCGCACAGACCATCTCCCGCAGCGACGCGGTCATGCGCCGGAGCGACCGGCCCAGGTCGTCCCGGTCGGACGCCAGGCGCACCTCGACGGTCAGGTCGCCCTCGGCGATGCGCTGGATGGCCCGGGCCCGGGACTCCATCTGCCCGCCGAGGTCGGCGATGCTGCGGGCGAGTTCCTCCACCTGCGTCCGGGCCGGCCCGTTGCCGGTGTGCAGCATCCGCGCGTCGGCCGTGTCGCCGTCGGAGAGCCGCTTGATGACCGCGAAGAGGTTGCCGACCGGGCGGATCACCTCGCGCTTCGCGATGCTGGTGACCGCCCAGACCCCCACCGCGGCGAGGAAGAGGATCGTGGGGATCACCCACAGGAGCAGCCGGCCGATGCGGACGTCCAGCGCCTCGCGCCGGGCCGCCACCGCTTCGTCGATGTCGCTGGTGTAGGCGCCGACACCGAGGACCCACCCGAACGGTTCGAAGACCCGGACGAAGGAGAGCTTCGGCTCCTTCGGCGCTTCGCTCTGGTCCTGCCCCTTCCGCGGGCGGGCCCACTGGTACCGGACGAAGCCGCCGCCGGTGCGCGCCTTCGCCGTCTCGACGATGGCCTGAAAGAGGTTGCGCCCCGGTCTGCCGTCCGCGTCGAGCGCGCTGAAATACATCGGGTCCTGGAAGTCCATCACCTTGCCGTCCCAGTCCGCCTTCTTGATCGGGTGCATCAGCATGCGGGGATACGGCGTAGCGAGATCGTTGACCCAGAAGTACCCGGTCTCGGTGCCGAAGCGTTCGCTCTTGCCGACGTCGAAGCGCATCCGGCTGAGCTCCCGCAGCACGTCGGCCTGGATCGCGTCCAGCGCGTCGTCGGTGTAGACGCCGGTGCCGACCACCCAGTCCCACCCGTCGATGCGCCGCACGTAGCTCAGCTTCGGCTGCGGGGCCTCCGACTCGCCGCCGCCCGGCAGGGGCTTGGGCCAGTCGTACTCCACATACCCGTCGCCGTTCGCTTCGCAGGCCTCCACGAACGCGGCGAAGATGTTGACGCGCTCGCCGGCGATCTCGGTCTCGAACGCCTCTCCCTCCAGGATGCGCCCGTCGAATTCCGGCCGGATCGGATGCATCAGCATGCGCGGAAGCGGGCGGCCGGTGTCGTTGATCCAGACGTAGCCGTAGCCGTCGTCGTACCGGAAGCGGCGCAGCACCGCCTTGGCCGCATCCCGGGCTTCCGCTTCGGTCATGGCCCCGTCCTCGACGGCGGCCTGGAAGCGGCGGATGGTGCTCTCGGCCACGTCCACCACGGTCCGGAGCTGTTCGCCGTAGCGGTTGATCACGAACTCGCGCTTCTGCTCGCCGCCGGCGGACGTTTCGACCACGCCGTAGGCGATATCCATCCAGCTGCGGAGGTTGTCCCGCAGTTCGGCCAGTTTCTCTTCCCGGTACTGCGCAATCTCACGCTCGGCGTTGATGCGCAGGTTGGAGATGAAGATGACCGTGATGACGGCGCCGAGCACGATCGGCGCCCCCGCGATCCAGGCCAGCAGGCGTGTGCTGCTGCTCGTGTTCATGCTCCGCCCCGTTCCTTCGGCCGGTCGCATCGCTTCGCGCCGCGGCGCTTCCGGCCTCTGCCCGACTGCCGCCCCGCAGGGCGCTCCCGTCACCCGGCGGCGTCCCCGTCCCGGACCGGCGCGTCCTTCCTGCGGATGATGCCGCTCTGGCGACGCTTCTCTTCCCTGTCCTGCGCCCGGCCGTCCAGGAGGCGCTGCGACTCCTGCGCCGTCTCGGCCGCGTTGCGCGTCAGCTCCGAGGCGCGCTTGGCGATCTCGCCGATGGAGGAGGCGATGCTGCTCACCCCCTTCTGCGCCTCGGAGATGTTGGCCGAGATGTCGTCCGCGCTCTCGCTGTGCTG
>CAZKKD010000505.1:0-2868 GCA_964553265.1 uncultured Planctomycetales bacterium
GTTGGACGCGTCGATGCCGACCACAAGTCCGCCCGTGCGCCGGGCGGGCCGCGCATTGGCCACGGCGGCCCCGGTATCGGTGTCGGGCGGGGTGCCCGGTGCGGCGGATGCGGGAGCGGCGTCTGCACCGCCTGCGGCTTCCGGGGCGGCGGGCGCTGGTGTCGACGTGTCGAGGCTGGCGCGGATGTCCTCTTCGACGCGGGCGGCGATGGCGTCGTAGGCGAGGTGCGCTGCCACGGCGTCGCGGGCGGCTGCGCCGCGGGCGGCGCGCTCGTCGGGGTGGTCGGCCCAGTGCCGGAGGGCGTCGGCGAGGGCGGCCTCGTCGCCGGTGGGGCAGGCAATGCCGACGCCGCGCTCGGCCCGCCAGCGGCTGGCCGGAAGGTCGGTCATGAGGACGACGCGCCCGCAGGCGGCGGCCTCCTGGCTGCTGAGCGAGGCGGCCCCGGGGTAGACGCAGAGGTCGGCCATGGCGTAGACGGCGGCGAGGGCCTGGACGTCGACGAGCGGAAGAATGCGCAGGCGATCCTCGGCGCCGGCCGCACGGACGGGGGCGCGGATGCGGGCCTCCATTTCGGCCGGGCCGGAGCCGACGTAGACGAGCCAGGCCGGCGGGCGACCGTCCGCGCCGGTGCGCCCGGCCAGGAGCGGGGCGGCCGCGCGGGCGAGGAGGTCGGGCGCCTTGTCGGCGGTGAGCTTGCCGGTCTGGAGGATGACGAAGGCGTGTTCGGGAATGCCGTGCTCCGCGCGAAGGCGCGCGCGGCCGTCGGGGTCGGGCCGGAAGAGTTCGGTATCCACGCCGATGGGGAGGAGGCCCACGCGGTCGACCGGCACGCCCTGCTCCTCGATGAGGAAGCGGCAGCACTCCTCCGCCACTCCGTAGAAACGGCGGACCCGCGGAACCAGCAAGCGGCGCGTTGCCGCACGCAGGAGCGCGTAGTAGGTCCGGCCGGCGGCGGAGCGGTTGCGGCAGGCGAAGGTCATGTGGTTGTCGAGGAAGAGGGGCGTGCCGGTGCGGCGTGCGATGCGCGCGAGCGCAAACGCGTTCGGCGAAGCGGTGCCGTGGCCGAAGAGGGCGTCCGGCGCGAGGCGGTCGATCCGGTCGGCCAGCCCCCGGAGCCACGGCCGCCCGCGGTGTTCGGCCCGGAGCGGCAGGCGGTGGACGGTGACGCCCTCGATCACCGTCGTGCCCGGGCCCACCACGCGCGGACCCAGGAGCGGGCCCCAGGTGCGGTCGTAGTCGTCGACGGGGGCGTAGCGGTCGGCGGTGAGGATGTGCACCTCGTGGCCGCGGCGGGCGTTCCACTTCGGCAGGAGGAACTCCTGGTAGCCCATCGTCGGCATGAGATAGTCGACCACGTGCACGATGCGCAGGGGACGCGGTTCGCTCATGCATCGTCCTCCGCGCCGCCGGGGGCGGCCTCGTCCGCGCCGGTCCACGACACCGGCAAGAGGCGCGCCCGGCCGGCGAGAAGGGTCACCCCCGCCGCGGCGCGCACCACCAGGAAGGCGTCCACCGGAAAGCGGAAGCGCGGCGCCCCCCAGAACGGGAGCGTCATCCCGAACGCGTAGAGCACGGCCAGGAGGAGCGGCCAGTCCGCCCGCCACGACCAGACGCGGAACGACCAGAGCACGACCAGGAAGAGCGGCACGCAGACCGCCGTCATGACCGCGTCCTTCGCGTCCCAGGCGGGCTTGTACGGGTTGGCCCGCGGCGACCAGAAGTGGACCGCCCGCATGAGGACGGCGCGGGGGAGGTGCGCGCGCCCGGCCCAGAGGCGCTGGAGCGCGAGCGATGCGTAGCGGCGGTTCCGCGCGGCCTCGCCCTCGCCGGGCAGCGTACTCGGCACGCCCTCGGCTTCGAGGCGGTCCCAGACGAGCGTCGCATACGCGCCGTCGCGGGCCTGCGGGGTGTCCAGCGCGCCGTTGCAGACCATGAGGGCGGGGCCGGGCTGCGTCCGCGCGGGGGCGAACGCCCCGTGGACCGCGGCGTTGCGGATTGTCCACGGCGCAAGCGTCGCGGCGAAGAGCACGAGTCCCGCCGCCCACTGCCGGGGCGTCCAGCGATGCGCCTCGACGCCGGTCCGGCGGAGGACGGCCCCGGCCGCCAGGAGGACGAAGGGGAAGAGGAGATAGGTCGGCCGCGTGAGCGCGAGCGCCCCCCACAGCACGCCCGCCCCGCCCGCGTGCGCCAGCGTCCCGCCCCGTGCCGCGACGAGGTGGAGGAGGAGGCCCGCGGCGAGGAAGAGGGCGGTGGGGGTCTCGGTGATGACCTCGGCGCTGTAGAAGACGGCCGGCGGATAGGCGCACCAGGCGAGTCCGGCGAGCCAGCCCGCCAGCGGCCGGCGCGGGAGGAGTTCGCGCCCGAGGAGCGCCACGACCGCGGCGGTGAGCGCGCCCAGCACGACGAGGAGCCAGCGGGCGGCGGCGATGTCGGGGCCCGTGACGGTGAAGAGCCCGGCCAGGAGGACCGGCAGGACGGGCGGGCGGCTGCTCCGGAGCCCGTCGGCCGGGAGGACGTAGCCCTCCCCGTCGGCGAGCGCGGCGGCGATGGCGAGGTACTCCTCCATGTCGCCGTGGGGCGGCGCGCCGGGGCCGACCGCGCCGAGAAGGAACGCCGCCCGCACCGCCAGCGCCACGGCGAAGACCAGGAGCGCCAGCCGCCACGGATCGGGACGGTGGGCGTACGGGTCGCCCGCAGCCGTGGGCGAGGCGTTGACTGCCCGAGTCGTCGAAGCCGGCGCGTCGCCAACGATCTCCGAGGCGGAGGCGTCGAGGCCGGGTGCGCCGTTGCCGGGGGCGTGGGGGTCGGAACGCATCAGCCGGTCGCCGTCGGGCGTGAAGCAGGCGTCCCAGGGGTTGGCCGCGCCG
>CAZKKD010000506.1:0-2845 GCA_964553265.1 uncultured Planctomycetales bacterium
GTGGGGGTGTTGGTGGTCATCGGCAGCGCGGCCGCCCCGGGGGGATGGATGCGCTGGCGGGGTTCCGCGCCGGAAGCGTCGACGGTGGTCCGGAGCGCTGCGTGGCGCGCGATCGCGTGGTCCAGGCTTGCCTGGAGCGCTGCGCGATCCAGGCGGCCGCGCAGGCGGAGCGCCTCCGGCACGTTGTAGGCGTGGTCGGCGCCCTGCATGCGGTCGAGGAACCAGAGTCGCTGCTGCGCGAGCGACAGCGGGACGGCCTCGTGCGCTTCCGGTCGGGCACGGAGCGGAGGGAGCGCTTCGGCCGCGGCCCGGTCGGCCAGGCAGCGGAGAATCGCTTCCTTGTTTGCCTTGAGATCCGCAATGGCCTCCGCGTCCAGCGCGCCGCGGGGCGCCCGGTAGCGGAGTTGGCCGTCGTCGGCCCAGAGGCGGATGCCGCGGGCGGCGAAGCGGTCGACGAGTGTGGCCGCGTCACTCACAGGACGCCCTCCTCCATCTCCTCGTCCGCGGTTTCGGCTTCGCCGGAGACGAGCGCCGCGGCGAGGCCGGCCACGGTGGGCGTGGCGTAGAACAGGCGCACGTTCAGTTCCGTGCCGAAGCGTTCGCGCAGGCGGGCCACCGCCTTGATCGCGATGAGACTGTCTCCGCCGAGATCGTGGAAGGAGTCGTCGGCCCCGATCGGTGCAATGCCGAGGACTTCCTGCCAGACGGCGGCGATCGCCTCTTCGGCCGGGGTTCGCGGCGCCACGTAGGCGGTGGCGAGGGCGGGGCGCGCATGGGCGCCGCCCGTGGAAGACGATGCGGCCGCGTTCGCCGTGTCGGTCGTGTCGGCCGTGCGGTCCACGCCGCGCATCATGGCTTCGATGGGGATGGTGGAGAGGGCATACTGCCCCGCCTCGGGGCGCGCAAGCATGCGGAGAAACGCATCCGCTCCCTGGTCCGGACGCATCCCGCCGGTGGGCGCGGCCCCCAGCTTCTCGCGGTAGAGCGCTTCGTAGGCCACGGCCATGCCGACACCGCGCCAGCGTTCCCAGTTGACGGCGAGTGCGGGAATGCCGTTCGCCATCCAGGCGGCCGCAAAAGCGTCGACGCAAGCGTTGACCGCCCCGTATTCGGTGTCGCCCGCGCCGGGGGCGAGAGCGCTGATCGACGAAGAGAGGAGCACGATGTCGAGGTCCGCGAGTGGCAGCACCCGTTCCAGCGTCCGCAGGCCATGGACCTTGGCGCGAAATTCGCCCCCCTCCGGATCCGGCTGCTTCAGAAGGAGAGGCCCGCGGTTCTGGCCGTGGGCGCAGTGGAAGACCCCGTCCACGCCGCCGAAGCGGTGCTGCAGTTCCGCAACGGCCGCGCGCATTGCGGCGTCGTCCGCCACGTCGGCCCGGCGGACGCGCACCTCCGCGCCGAGGTCGACCAGGTGCTGCAGCTTCCGGACGCGGCTGCGGAGGCCGGCCTCGCCCGATCCGCCGGCGATGGCATAGGGGCGGTCGACGGCGGCGCCCGGCTGACGGGCCAGGACCAGGCCGCAAGCGGCCGCTTCCCGCGCCGCCCCCGGAGCGGGGCAGGCGGTGACGTCGCGGAAACCGACTCGTCGAGTAGGGTTTCCCACGCGTCGAGGGAGAGGAGCGGGCAGCTGCTCCGCAGGCCGTCCTCGAAGAGCCACCACCCCTCCGCGAGGCCGTAGACCATGTTGGTCCAGCGTTCGGTGCGGGTGGACTCCACCAGGCAGCAGAGCCCGCCGGGGGCGAGCAGCTTGCGCACTTCGCGCATCGTGGCGCGGAGGTCGGGTGTGGCGTGGACGGCGTCGAGTTCGAGCACGATGTCGAACGTGCCCGGTTCGAAGTCCTGCGCCGCCGGATCGCGCGTAGCGTCGTAGACGCCGAAGCGCATGAACGCGTGTTCGGCAAAGTCCGCTTTCGCCTGCGCGACGAAGGACGGTCCGATGTCGGTGAACCAGTACTCGACGTTCCGGTCGACGAGCGCCGGCAGAATCCAGTGTGTCAACACCCCGTTGCCGCCGCCGATCTCCAGGATGCGCAGGGGCGTCTCGCCCGTGCGGTTGTCCAGGATGCGGGTCAGCAGGTCGCGCAGGAGCATGCCGTAAACGCGGTGGTGCGTGTGCTCGGTCGTCTCCGCCACGGATTGCCGCAGCAGGTCGGCCCGGCCGTCGGGGTAGAGCACCCCGATGGGTTCAATCTCGCCGCGGAGTGCCGGCAGGTACTGCCGCGTGCAGTGGGCGAAGAAGTCCAGCAGCGGCGCGAAGCCGGGGTGCCTGGCGACGATGTCCTTGTGGCAGGCGTCCGGGTCCGGTGCGGGCCCGGAGAGTGGGCGCCACGTGACGGCGTCCCCGTCGTGGTCGACGAAGCCGTCCGCGTCGAGCACGTCGAAGGTCCAGGCGAAGAGCTTGGCGAAGCGGGGTTGGATCCCCAGGCGTTCGCGCAGCGTCGGCAGGTCGGTGCGCGTGCCCGGCTGCATGTCCGCGCCGGCCGCTTCGAGAAAGCGGAAGAGCGCGGCCGCGCAGAGACGGTGCAGAGCCTCCCGCAGACCGTCGTGGTCGTCCACCGTGCGGATGCCGCTGGCGGCCTGGAGGTTCTCGGCCTGCCGGTGGAGCCACGCGGGGGCGAGCGCGCGGGTCATGGCGTCGTCGGCCGCGTCGGCGTCCTGGAGGAGGGCGGGCCAGTGCTCCTCTGGGGGGAAGTGGCTCCGCGTGGCGCGGACCAGCTTCGCGCGCACCGTCCGGGCCAGTCACTCGGCCCGCTGCAGTCCGCTCCTGTCCTCGCCGCCGCGCAGCCGGCAGCGTACCACCCCCCCCTCGATCACGCGGGGCGCGGGCGGCGCGGGCGGGAGCTCG
>CAZKKD010000507.1:0-2820 GCA_964553265.1 uncultured Planctomycetales bacterium
ACGAGGAGGGACGGAGGGCACGCCCCGCCCAGCAGTCCCGCACCCCCGCGGGCGGGGAGGCGCTTCTTCGCCACGCCGAGTGCGGGGAGGGGCGCGTCCGCGAGCGCGGTCCGGGCCGTCGGCGTCGGCGTCAGGCGCGCGCCTCCTTCGCCCCAGGCGTCGGCCGGGAGTGCGGCGTCCGCGTCGAACAGGGTCCAGTGCCGCTCCTCGGCTACCCGCAGCACCATCGCCCGGTAGGCCGCGGCCGCGCGGGCCACGCCCGGCGGCTTCGGCGGGAGCGCCAGGACGTGTTCGCAGGTCGCGCGCGGGTAGAGCGCTTCCAGGCGTACGCAGAGGGCGTGGAGGGCCCGGCGGTAGAGGTCCGGCGGCGTGCCGAAGCGGATGTCGGCCACGCCCGGCGCCAAGAGGACGCTCCGCTCCCCGCGGGGGTCCAGCGCGCCGGCCGCGGCCAGGAGACGGAGTACGGGCGCGCCGGCGGTCTCCGCATCCGGCGCGACCTGTCGCAGCCGGCGCGGCGCGATGCCGCGGGCGAGCGCGTCCCAGTCCACCGTCGCGCGGGTCGTCCCGGTGTCGCCGGTCAGCGCCAGCGCGGCGGCGTCCGGCGGCAGATCCCACCACCGCCGCAGCAGCCGCGGGATGGCCCACCGGCGGAATGCGGCTTCGTCCCACCGCGGCATGGTGAGGAGCACCCGTTCGTCCGCGCGGTTGTAGAGAAGGAGCCCCGCCGCCGCCAGGTCGTCCCCCGGCGCGTCGGCCGGCCGGAGACGGAGGAACGCGGTCGTCTGCTGGCCGGCGGCCTTGATGGTGAAGATCAGGCCGCCGCCTGCCTGCAGGCGGTGCGGCGGAAGGGCGATGCGGAAGCGTGCGGTGTCGCTGTTGAACGGCGGCAGGGCCAGCGAACGCTTGTCCAGCGGTTCGGGACGGGCTTCCGCGTCCGGGGCCAGCCATTCCACGACCAGGTCGGCCTCGACGGGGCGGGCCTGCTCGGGCGGGGTGTCGGGGGCTTCCCGGTCGAAGACGGCGCTCAGGCGCAGGTGCGCCGGGCGGTCGGTGTGGACGACGTTCGGGGCCGCGTCGGTGATGACGCGCGGCCCGGGGCGTTCGCCCGCCCCCAGGCTGGCGGCGGCCAGGAGCGCCCATGCGCCGAGTCCGAGCAGGCGCACGGCCTGCCGTCCGCGCCAACGGCCCGGCGCCCGGTCGCGGACCGGCGGTGCGGGATGAAGGCGGGCGGCGGTCACGGGGCCTCCTCCCCGTCGGTATCGATGGGCTCGGTCGGGTGCGGGCCGGGGCGCTCGTGGGCTTCGGCATAGACGCGCGCGCTCCGGCCGGCGGCGCGTTCGGGGTCGGGCGCTTTGGTGAGGCCGTGCTGGGTCTTCTCCCAGTAGAACGGCCGCACCAGGAGCTGCAGGAAGCCTTTCCACGCCGCCAGGCTGATCAGCGCCCAGTAGATCGGGCTCAGGAGCGCCGCCGGCAGCAGGCTCGGCAGCCCCCGCCGGAAACAGGCCATCACGTTCATGAAGACGAAGAGGAAGTTGGCGAGAAAGAGCACCGCCGAGATCCCGAAAAAGGCCCACGAGAGCTGGCTCCAGAGGGTGTACTCCGTGCTGATGTCGCTCACGCGGTCGGTGTAGATCATCTGCCACGGCTCCCACCCGAGCCCGGCCAGCTTGCCCGCCCAGAGCCCCCCGTACACGGCCAGCACGATCCAGAAGAGCGGGTTGAGGATGAGCGTCGCCGAGAGCCCCCCCACCGTCAGGAGGAAGCTCGCGTAGCCGAACGGCCCGAGGTCCCACAGCGTCCGCAGCGTCCGGCGGGAGTGGACCAGGTGGGTCTGGAGATACCCCTTCACCCAGCGCGAACGCTGGCGCACCCAGTTGCCGAGGCGCTCGTTGGCCTCTTCCCAGGTGGTGCTGTCCAGCACCTGCGTCCGGAAGCCCTCGCGGTGCAGGCGGATGCCGAGGTCGCAGTCCTCGGTGACGTTGAAGGGGTCCCAGCCGCCGAGCTCGCGCAGCACGTTGATGCGGAAATGATTGCTCGTCCCGCCCAGCGGGATGGGCGCGCCCAGCATGTGCAGTCCCGGCAGGAAGAACTCGAACCAGGTGGTGTACTCCATCGTGAACCAGCGGGTGAGGAAGTTCTCCTTCGGGTTGTAGTAGTTGAGCTTCACCTGCAGACAGGCGACGTGGTCGGGGACGCGCTTGAAGGCGACCACCGCTTTCTTGAGCTGGTCCGGTTCGGGAACGTCCTCGGCGTCGTAGATGACCAGGTACTTCCCCTTCGCGGTCCGCAGGCCGTGGTTGCAGGCCTTCGGCTTCGTCTTGGGGAAGCTGTTGGGCACGACGGCGAGCTCGCAGCAGTCGGGCAGGTCCATCTGCGTGCAGGCGCGGACCGTCTCGACATCGTCCTCCTCCAGGAGCACCTTCACGTCCAGCTTCTCGTGCGGGTAGTCGAGGTGGTTGATGGCGCGGATGAGCTTCTCCACCACGTTCCCCTCCTTGTAGATGGGGAGGAGAATGGTGTAGACCGGCAGGTCCGCCTCGTCGAGGGCCAGCACCACCCGGTCGGCCACCCGCACCTCGGGGCGGCGGACGAGGCTGAGGAGCACCGTCAGCAGCTTGTAGAGGATGGTCGCCAGGTACGCGCCGCATACGACAAAGAGGAGCGCCGCCCAGAAGCGCATGTAGTCGTAGCAGAAGGCCGTGCCGAGCGCGCCGAGGAGAACGAGGAGCTTCAACACCTGCCAGCGGGAGATGACATCCACGGCCGCGTGCTCCCGGCCGCCGGCGATCGCCGACGCTTCCGCGATGCCCGGCCAGCCGA
>CAZKKD010000508.1:0-2804 GCA_964553265.1 uncultured Planctomycetales bacterium
AGGCGCAGGGCGTCGACCAGGTGAACACCGCGGTCGCGCAGATGGACAAGGTGACGCAGTCCAACGCCGCCAACGCGGAGGAGAGCGCCAGCGCCAGCGAAGAGCTCTCCGCCAACGCCGAAAGCCTGAAGGAGATCGTCAACCAGCTCGCTGCCATCGTCGGCGGCAGCGGCGGCGGGCAGAGCCAGGGCTACGCCGCGGCCGCGCCGGCGCGGCGTCCCCAGGGCGGCCAGGGCGGTGGCGGCGGCCGCAAGCTGGCGCAGAGCACCGCGGTCGCCCGGCGACAGGAACCGAAGGTCGTGAAGCCCAACGATGTTATCCCGATGGACGACGACGGGGATGACCAGGACTTCAAGGACTTCTAGCCAACGGAGCGGTACGCGGATCCGCCATCCGGGGCGGCGCGGCGATGCAAGCCAGCCGCCACCCGACCCGGAGCGCGGACAAAAACCCCCAACCGGCGGTCCCGGTCCCCGCACCCGGCCGGGCCGCCGCCCCCACACCGGCCCGGGAAGGCGCCCCCCTTCCCGGGCCCTCTTCGTTTCCGTCGGCGCCGCCGGACGCACTGCGCGCAGGGGTTCGCACTTGCGTCCGGACACCTGCGGAATGCGGAACCGCCGGAGGCGGGGCGATCATCGTCTCGGAATCGGTCAAGGGGCAATACGGTTCAGTTAAGGCTCCCTCTCCCTTCGGGAGAGGGGGGGGTGAGGGTGCCTCAACTGAGGCCTATCTCCCTCACCCTAACCCTCTCCCGGGGGGAGAGGGGATCCAGACGAGAAGCTCAGTCGCCCGACTCGCAAGTAGATGAACAAATACGCCTGGCAAATATCTCCCTCTCCCAGAGGGAGAGGGAATCGTCACTACCTTGCGGGGGCGCTGTACTTAGGACGCGTCCTAACTGAACCGTATTGGGGGTTTACGGCGGGCGGTGAGTTGTCTGCGGGGATCTCTCCGCCGGGGCCGGGGCTCAGTCGGCTTCGGCTTCGGCCTTGTCGGCGTCGGGCTCCGGAGCTTCGGCGTAGACGCTCTGGATGCGGGCCGGGTGCGTGGCGGTCGGATCCTCGGCGGGGGTGACCCGCTCGGCCGAGAGGCGCGCGCGCGTGATGAGAACCCCGTTGTCGTAACTCCAGATCGCCACCCGCTTGCCGGGAAGCGGATGCGGGTCCGCGAAGGTGAGCGGGAGCGGGTGCTGCTCGGGCTGGCCGGGGTGGGTCTCGGTGTAGGCGTCGAAGCGGATCTCGTTGCCGCGCTTCTCCACGTGCAGCCGCACCCAGCGGCGGTGGCTGCCGGAGAGGGGGAGCTGGACGTCGCTCGCGGCCACGACCTCGCCGGCGCGGACGATGGCGCTGCGCCGGTTGCCCCAGCCCCCGAAGATGCAGGAGTAGCCGCTGTCCAGGTTCTCGCCGTCGGCGCAGATGGTGATGTCGAAGTCGCGGACGTAGCGCTGATACCCGCCGCCGCCGCGGCTGTTGTCCATCATCTGCCCGACATAGACGTCGGCCATCATGTCGCCATCGAAGCCCTGCTTGTGCCAGAGGACGGCATGTTTGTCGAGGGCATCCAGGTCTCCGTCCGCGCCCGGGAGAAGCGCGAACTGGCGTCGGAGGTTGGCCGCTTTCCACTCGGCTTCATCGGAGAGAAAGCTTTCCTGCGCGTCGGCGCGCAGCTTGGCCAGGCGGCCGGGCATGCCGGCCCAGAAGTTCCAGCGCGGGTCGCACTCCCAGCGGTTGGTGACCTCCCAGACCCCAGCCCCGATGCGCCAGTCCACGGGCGCGCGGTTGAAGAGGTAGTTCCGCAGCGTCCGGCTGTAGACGCGAATGCCGCCGCGGTCGATGCTGATGCCCTTGCTGGCCCAGGCCATCTTGCGGCCGCGCATGGGGCCGGTGTCCTCGTAGGTCAGGACGCGTTCGTCGTCGACGTACGCCAGGACGAAGCGGCCGGCCTGCCGCAGGCGCAGCCGCCGCGGCGCGCCGCCGGCCGGGAGGTCGATGCCGGCGGCTTCCTCGCCGGCGCGGACGAGGCTCAGCCGCGGACCGCCCTCGGCGTCGGGGAGATAGCGGAGGGTGTAGCCGTTGTGCGTCTGGCCCGGCTCCACCACCAGTGGCTTGGCGAGGGAGAGGGCCACCTCGCGCCCGGCGCCCGGGTCGAGCGGATCGGGGAGGGGCAGCTCCAGCTCCATGTCGCCGTAGAAGAGGCAGCGGTGCCAGTAAATCTCGTCGTACGCGTCCGAGGATCGGCTGGACGGCTTCCAGTCGCCGGCGAAGCCGCTCCAGACCTTCATGAGCTGCTCCTCGTCGAAGACCTGGTTGACGCTGGCCATGGGGACGGGGGGCTCGATGGGCTCCAGGCTCGCCTCGCGCACCCCACCGGCCCACGCGCCGCCGAAGCCGCAGCGCCCCTGGGCGTTCTCGTCCAGGCAGGCGGTGAGGGCGGGTGCGTCGGCGAGGGTGACCGTGAGAATGCCGCGATCCAGCGTGACCGACACGGGGAGGTCCGCCGGCAGATCGACCGGCAACTCCCGCTCGGCGAGGAGGCGCCCGGTTCCGGAGGCGTCCTCGATGCGGCGGATCTGGAGGCGCGGGGCCCCGGCGGAACGGTCCAGGTCAATCCGTACGCAATCGAGCGGGTCCCGGTAGGCCGCGTAGAGCGAGAGCGGAACGCCGTCGGCCGCGTCGTCGGCAGCGGGCAGGGCGACGCGGGCCCGCAGGACGTAGCTCCGCCAGTCCGACCGGCCGTACAGCAGCCGGTCGGCCGTGCCCGGCTCGGACCCGCCGGAAGACGCGTCCGCCCCGTTCGCCCGTGCC
>CAZKKD010000509.1:0-2802 GCA_964553265.1 uncultured Planctomycetales bacterium
TTGTTGGCCACGTCGTCGGTGACCATGAGCAACCCGCCTACTCCACCGGCGCCCACGCCGCGTCGGCCGACGGGGGGTGCTGCCAGTACGGATGGAAGGTGAGCCCGTTCCATTTCACGACTGCCTTGTCCTTACCATACTCGATTTTCGGGCCGTTGTTGTTGCCGACAAAGAACGCGAAGTCGAAGAGCGTCCCCGCCGTCAGCGCCAGCTCCGGCATCGTCGCCTTCGGAATGGCGATCTCGTAGATGCGCACGTTCCCCTCCTGCCGGACCACGTGGGTGGCGCCGGGGGTGGGGTTGGTCGTGTTCTCGCCCTTCGGCTGATGCGGCCAGTCGTGGATGCGGGGCATTGTCGGGGTCAGCAGGTTCCAGAGCTCGCTCTTCCCGTCGGCGCAGAGGTAAGCGGCGAACTCGTAGTCCGTGTCCGGCACGACATGGAACCCCGCCGGCGCCTCCGTCACCGGCGCGAGGTCGTGCCAGCCGTCGACCACGTCGAAGGCCAGCTGCAGCTGATCGCCGGTGTAGCTGTTGTCGAACGGCTTCTTCTTGTAGATGTAGGGCGCCTCGGCGAAGCTGTGCCCCGGCGCGTGCTTGGCGAGCCAGCTCTTCCACGGTTCCTCGTTGTCCGACGCGGCGCCGTGGAAGTACGCATCCTCGTCGCGCCCCTCCATGCGGGGCTTGTCGGACTGCGGGGTCTGGTCGCGGACACGCGCGGCGACGTAGACATGCTCGTCGTCCCACGCCATGCGGAATTCCGCCATCATCGCGTCGTCGGGCAGTTCGCCCTGCAGCTTCAGCCACGGCCGGCGGGCAATCTCGTCCAGGCTCAGCCCCTTCTGCTCGCCCACCAGGACGATGGCGGGCACGTCCTTCCAGTCGTCCAGCCTGCCGTCGATGGTCTTCGTTCCCTTGGGCGCGATGGTGCAGTTGAGCGTCTCCGCGTAGTCGCACGCCCCCGCGTCGGTGGCGAGCGCAAAGGCGAAGGGGTACTGGTTCGAGGCATCGGCCCGCGTCGCGTCGAACGCGAAGGCGAGCTCCTTCGCTTCGCCGGCGGCAAGCGCCACCGCCCGGCCGTTGTCCGCCACCGCAAAGCCCTCCGGCGCGAGCACCGACAGGACGCCGCGCACCGGCCGGTTGAGGCGGTTGGTCACCGTCACGCGCAGGCGCAGATCGGGGTCGTCGATCCGCTGGGTGAAGTCCCGCGGCAGGATCCCGCACGGGCGCTTGCCCGCCATGCGCGCGGCGCGGATGCGCTCGACCACCAGGCCCGGTCCCTTCTCGGAGAAGATGTAGGTCGGCAGGATCCCCAGCGGCAGCGTCACCTGCGCCTCGCCCTCGTGGACGGGGTTGCCCGCCACGTCGCAGAAGCGCAGCGCCCCGTCCGCGTTGTCGATGGTGAGGGTTCCGCCGTCGACCGCGTCCACCTGCCGCCAGATCCGCCCCTCGGGGTTGTCCTGCGGGGTCGGCCCGCCGCGGGTGATGAGCTGCCCCAGGAGCACGCAGACGCCGCGCGGGTTCTCGTCCTCCCCGAACTGGAAGACCCAGGGCAGGTGGTCCGTAAAGGCCAGCTTCTTGAAACGCAACCCGGTCACGAAGTGGTTGAACGCGGCCGTCGCCACGGGGACGGTGGTCGGGTAGTTCTTCTCGAAGAGCACGTTCGGGTGGAACGGCATCACGCACCGCTGCCCCGAGGCCAGCCACTGGCACATGATCTGCGGCAGCAGGTACTCGCTGATCACGAGCCAGGTCTCGTTCTCGATGCTGAACTTGCCGTGCGCCTCGGCCACCATCGGCCCGTACGCGTTGTAGGGCGGGACATAGTGGTCGGTGAAGACATCGATGTATTCGTCGAATTCGTATTCGCCGTTCTCGTCCGGTCCCTGCGGAAAGAGCTTGTCCTCGGTGTTCATGATCGACGAGGCGGCGCAGATGCGGATCCGCTGGTCCACCGCGTGCGCGGCGCGGGCCATGCGCTTCTGCCACTCGCGATAGGAGAGGCAGTCGCGCGCGTAGCCGCTGATGCCGCCGCCCTCCCACGGTTCGTTGAAGTTTTCGAAGCCCCAGAGCGCCCCCTTGCCGTCCTGCCAGTACCGCTCGGCGAAGTCCTTCACCCAGCCCTCGTACTCGTCGAAGTGCTGCGTCCCGCACCCCCAGTCGCACTGGCCCCAGTACGGGCTGCCGTTCCAGTCGGGCGTGACCGCGGCCGGGATGGGCTGGTTGTTGGTGGGGATGCCGTACTTGTGCGACGCCACCCCGCCGAGCGTGAACATCGCCTGCAGCCCGCAGGCCCGGATCTCCTCGGTCATCTTGTCGTAGGCCGACCAGTCGTAGGGGGCGTCCGCCTCCTTCGGCGGCCGCCAGCTGATCTCGCACCGGATGCCGCGGATGCCGATGCGGCCGATGCCGGGCCGGATCCCCTGCCCGAAGACGGGCGTGTTCTCCACCGTTCCGTCCGGACGCGGCGGCAGCACACGGGCCACCGACCCGAGCAGGATCCGCTCCGCCTTCGGGGGCTTCCCCTTGACGAGGATCAGGCAGTAGGTGCCGAAGCGCGCCGGCACCGGCAGTCCCTCGACGGCGATCTCCTTCGTCTGCTCCTCGCCGAAGTCCACCGTGAGCGGGTGCTGCACCGGCTTCCCGTCCAGGTTCAGCATGTCCGGAAATCCGTAGGGGTCGATGTAGACCTTCCACTTGTTCCGCTTGCGGGTGTGGACGCCCTGGATCCCGTAGACCACCTCCTGCTGCGGCGGCCCGTCCCCGCGCGCGTAAACGACGGCCAGAACCACCGACGGCTCCCGGG
>CAZKKD010000510.1:0-2792 GCA_964553265.1 uncultured Planctomycetales bacterium
GACGGGGCTTCCGGACGACTCCGTGCGGGGACAGAGGGGCCGTGTGGCTGTACAGGGCGCATTCCGCACACAGACAGACGACAGGCGCCGGACCGCCAGCGGCCGCACCCGGCCGGGCGATCCAGTAGCGTCGGACGCCGGAAGGCCTGCCGTCGCCGGACGGGGCAGGATCGGAAGCCCTGGTCGCGCGCTTGGCCCTCACCCCGGCCCTCTCCCCGGGGGAGAGGGGGAACGGGACGGCGGCGCAGTCGCACGGTGGGCGTGCAGGGATGCGGGCACGCGATCGACCGGCGGACGGGGAACGGAGACGGGCTGCCGCGGGGCGGCCGTCGAATCGGGAGCAATGCATGCGCGCCATGCTGGCCATCGCCCGGAACACGCTGTACGAGACCATGCGCCAGAGCGTCTACGGGCTCATCCTGGCGGCGGCGGCGTTCCTGATCGCGCTCTCGACGCAGATCGCGATGTTCACCTTCATGAGCAGCACCAAGCTGGTGCAGGACATGGGCCTCGCGACGATTCTCCTGAGCGGGCTCTTTCTGGGCGTGCTGGCGGCGAGCACGGTGGTCCACCGGGAGATCGAGGGCCGGACCGCGCTGACGGTGCTCTCGAAGCCGGTCCGCCGGGAAGCGTTTCTCCTGGGGAAGTACCTGGGCATCGCGGCGGCGGTGACGGTGGCGACCTACATCCTGACGATTCTCCTCATGCTGGCGGTCCGCTTCGGCGTGAAGGACACGGCCTCGACGAAGCTGGACTGGGGCGTGGCCGCGGGGGTGGGGGTGTGCATCCTGGTGGCGCTGCTGGTCGGGTTTCTCCACAACTACTTCTTCGGCCGCCCGTTCATGACCGCGGCGGTCTGGTCGTTGGCGGCGGCGCTGACGCTGGCGGTGCTGGTCTTCTCCTTCGTCGACAAGGAGGGGAAGGGGACCGCCTTCGGCGCGGAGATCAACTGGCAGGTCGGGATCGCGGGGGTGCTGACGCTGGAGGCGGTGCTCATCCTGGTCGCGGCGGCGGTGGCGACGGCGACGCGCGGCCGGGCGGCGGTCTGCCTGGCGGTCGCGGCGGTGCTCTTTGTCGGGGGGCTGGTGAGCGAGTTCGCCTTCGGGCGCTTCGCGGACAGCTCGATCTGGGCGCGGCTGGGGTACACGGTCTTTCCGAACCTGCAGGTCTTCTGGGTGACCGAGGGGCTGTTTCAGTTCAAGGATACGGACAAACTTTTCGAAACCCCCGGCATCCCCGCCGACTACGTGGGGATGGCGACCGTCTATGCGCTGGCCTACATCGGCGCGGCGCTGACGGCGGGGCTGGTGCTGTTCGAACGACGGGAGGTGCGGGAGTAGGCGTCCGCGAAGCGGCGGACGACGACCCCCGGCAGACGGAGGGACGGGACGCATGATCGGATCCATTCGGTCGCGTGCGGAGCGGGTGGCCCTGCTCGGGCTGGTCTTCTCGACAGGCGCGGTCTTCGTGCTGTGGTACGTTGCGCGGAACTGCCAGTCGCTGGCGGCGCGCGCGGAGATCTTTCATCTGCTGGCGGCGGCGCTCATCTGGGGCATCAGCTTTCTGCACCTGCGCGCGCGGCGCCTGGCGGCGGAGGAACGCGAGAGCCAGGAGGAGGCCGAGCGCCTCCGCGAAGCGCAGGGACGGCAGCGCCTCTTCGACGCGGAGGGCGGCGAGGCCGGCATCGCCCAGACGCGCCTGAAGGAGATGGAGAAGTACGGTGCGCCGCTGGCGAGTGCGCTCATCGTGCTGGTGCAGCTCGTCTTCGGGGGGCTCTTTCTCTACGGGCTGGCGTACCTCGGCAGCAAGCCGGAGATCGGCGGGATGCTGGGGATGCCGCAGAGCCCGGAGCTTACGGACGCGGCGTTCGGGGCGGCGGTCTCGTTCGCGGTGGCGTTCGGGATGTTTGCGCTCGGGATGTACGCCGCGGGCATGGCGCGGGACGGATCGGTGCGGATTCTGCGGGCGGGGGCGGGTTACAGCGTCGGCGTGGCGCTGGCGTGTGCGCTCCTGACGCTGGCGTTCGGTCTCGGGTACAGCGGCTGGCTGGCCGGGGAGCGGGTCCTGGCGTGGGTCCTGCCGATCGGCTACATCCTGATCAGCGTGGAGATGCTGGTCAATTTTCTGCTCGACTTCTACCGCCCGCGAACCCGGGGCGAAGAGGCGCGCCCCATCTACGACGGGCGGCTGACCGGGCTCCTGGCGGAGCCGCAGGGACTCTTCCGGACCTTTGCGCACACGCTGGATTACCAGTTCGGCTTCCACGTTTCGGAGACGTGGTTCTTCCGGTTCCTCAACCAGGCGATTGCGCCGCTCATCCTCTTCCAGCTCGCGGCGCTGTATCTGCTGACGAGCATCGTGATCGTCCAGCCGGGCGAGGCGGCGGTGATCGAGCGCTGGGGCCGCCCGCGCGGGGTGGACCGCCTGCCGCCGGCCCCGCGGCCGGGGGAGGACACGGCCGCCCGCGACGAGAAGGAAGCGGCCTGGGACACGCTGGGCCACCACTGCGGACCGGGCTTTTACCTGAAGTGGCCGTGGCCGGTGGAGACGGTCCGGCGCGTGCCGCTGCGGGTGGTGCAGGAGATCCAGCTCGGCGCACCGCAGAAGACGAGAGCGGAGCAGGCCGCCTGGGAGCGCCGGCAGGGGCAGATGGCGCAGGTCATCACCTGGGACGCGGAGCACATCGAAGACGAGTACAAGTACGTGATGCCGCTGGTGAAGGAGGCGTTCGCCAACGTGAAGCTTGACGGACTGGAAGGCGAAGGCGAGAGCGAAAAGGCCCCGGATGCCAT
>CAZKKD010000511.1:0-2762 GCA_964553265.1 uncultured Planctomycetales bacterium
TTTTTCTCCTGCTGGCTCTCTTGACCGCGGGGGCGCCCCTGGCGGCCGCCTGGCGCTGGGGGCGCGACGCCGCCGCGCCCACGCGCCTGACGCTGGGCCTCTGGGCCGGGCTCTGCGTGCTGGCGGTGGGCGGCGTCCATCCGCCGGCGATGCCGGGGCGCTGGGCGCAGACGGCGCTGGCGGGGGCGGTGCTCCTGGGGGCGGTCTGCTGCGGCCGGGCGCTCCGGCGGGCACTGGGCGTGGCGCTGGGCCATCCGGCGGCGCGCCTGGCCGTGGACGCGGCGTTCGGCCTGGGGGCGCTGGCGCTGGGCGTCCTCGGGATCGGGGTGGCCGGGCGCCTGGACACCATCGGCGCGGCCGGGATCGGGATCGCGTACCTCGGTGCGGGGGCGCTGTGGGGGCGGGGCGCCGGGGGCGACGCGACGCGGATGCTGGGTCGCCTCTGGACCGGGCTGCCGCTGCCGGACCTGGTGCTGGTCTCGCTCCTCCTCCTCGGCTGCTGGCTGGCGCTGCCGTCGGCGTTTCTGCCGCCGCTCGACTACGACGTGACCGAGTACCACGCCCAGCTGCCGCGCGCCTACGTGGACGCCGGGCGCGTGGCCTACCGGCCGCACAATCTCTTCAGCGGGATGCCGCAGAACCAGGAGCTTCTGACCGCCGCGGTCTTCGTGGTCGGCGGGCCGCACCGGGCGTGGCCGGCGGCGAAACTGCTGGCCTGGGCGCAGTTGCCGCTCCTGGCGCTTCTCGTCTACGCGGCGGTGCGCCGGATCGGCGGGGTGCGGGCCGGCCTCTTCGGGGCGGCGGTGCTGCTGGCGAGTCCGCTCAGCCTGCACCTGGCGGGGAAGCTCTACGTCGAACTCGGGATGCTCGTCTTCGGATTGGCGGCGCTGGTCGTGCTGCTGGGCGCGGAGGGGGCAGCGCGTGGACGCGCAGCGCTGCTGGCGGGCCTCCTCGCCGGGCTGGCCGCGGGGACCAAGTACCCGGCCCTCCCGTTCCTCTGCGCGCCGCTCCTCCTGTACGCAATGTGCCGGGCTGGCGGGGACGGCGGAGCGGCCAGGGGGCATGGCCCCGCGCCGGAAGGGGATGACGCGGACGAAGCGAAAGGCGATCCGGTGCGGGACGGGCCGGCGGCGGCGGGCGGATCGTCTGCGCTGCGGCGACGGCTGGGTGCGGGGGGGCTCTTCTTCGCGGGACTCCTGGTCACCTTCGGGCCGTGGCTCGTGAAGCAGGCGGTGGAGACAGGGAACCCGGTCTACCCGCTCTGGAATGCGGCTTTCGGGGTCGAGGGGTGGGACGCGACGCTGACTGAACGGTTCGACCGTGCGCACCGGCCGCAGACGTTCGGCGCCGACGCGCTCGGACAGAGCGCGGCGCTGGTCGTGGCGGGGCCGCGGCTCTGGCCGGTCGGGCTGCTCTTTGCGGGACTGCTGTGGCTGCCGCTGCGGCGAGCGGACGGCGCGGGTGCGGCCGACGGTCGGACGGGGCTCTTTGTCGCGTGCTGGATCGGTTTCGTCTTCGTGGTCTGGTGGGGGACGACGCACCGGCTGGAGCGGTTTCTGTTTCCGGCGCATGCGGTGGCCGCGGTGGCGGCCGGGCTCGGGTTCGCCCGCGTGGTGCGCGAACGTCTGCAGCGCGCGCTGATCGGGGCGGCGGTGGCGGCGGCGTTGGCGGTCTTTCTTGCCGCGTTTCTGGGCCTCTACCTTTCACCGGTCCTGTCGGGGGACGAGGCCGCCGGTCCGCTGGACGTGGCCTGGGGCGCGGCGCCGCCGGAGGCGATGCTCCGGTACGATGCGGGCTGGCGCGCGGGCCGGGCGGTGGCGGCGCTCCCGGCGGGGAGCCGGGTGCTTTTGCTGGGGCAGGCGGCGACGTACTGGATGCCGCCCAACGTGGTCTACGCGGTCGTCTTCGGCCACCACCCGCTGGAGGCCGCGGTGCGCCGGGATGGGGCGGATGCGGAGGCGGTGGCCGCGGCGTTGCGCGCCGACGGGATCACCCATCTGCTGATCGACTGGTCGGAAGTCGCGCGCCTCCACGGCACCTATCACGAGGCCTACCGCCTGACGCCGGCGGCGCAGGCGACGCTGCGCACGTTCCTGGCCGACCGTGCGGGGGGCTGGCTGCCGGTTCTGCCCTGGCCGGCCTGGCCGTCGGGGACGCTGGAGCTCATGGAGGTCTGCGCCGCGGACCACCGCGGCTACGTGGAGCGGTTCGGTGCGCGGGCCGGACGCATCGCGCCGCTCTCGCCGTACGTGCGGGCGCGGCCGTGGATCACCGCGCTCGCGACGCCCCCCGGCCGCGGCCCGGACGCGCAGCAGCGCTACCTCGCCGGCCTCTGGGCGGACTGGGCCGTGCTGCTGGCGCCCACGGACCGCGGCGGTCCGCCCCCGCTGGGCCGCTACGCGGAGGAGGTCCTCCCGCTTCGTCTGGACCGGGACGGGGATTGAGGCCCCCGCGGCCGGAGCCGACAGAGTGCGCCGGGGCCGGCGACAAAATTTTTTTGAAAAATGCGCCCGCCGATTTGACAACCCGGAACCATGGGGTATGTTCCGAAGTGGCGGGGCACACGACGGAGCGGATTGGGTCCAAACCGCCGCGCGACCCTGCCAACCGGAATTCGCCAGGGCGGTCACCAAAGGGTTGACGCCCTGGCTGCTTTTTTGCGCGGGGAGGCGGCGACGTCTCCCCGCGATTTTGTGTCTGCATCCTGCCGGCCCCGCCGTGACTCACCTCCGGGCGACGCCGTACGCGCCGCCGGAACCGCC
>CAZKKD010000512.1:0-2760 GCA_964553265.1 uncultured Planctomycetales bacterium
GTGGCGCGGAGTTCCTCTTCGCCAGCCCCCAACCGCTTCCGCGCAGCGGCGAGGTCGGCCTTCAGCCCATCCCTTCCCGCGGGATCGACCGGTGGCGGTGCGTCCTCCGCTTCGCTCTCCACCGGCTCGGACGAGAACTGAATCGAAATCGCATCCTCCTGCTTCCGCATTCCTTCCGCCGAATCCGGAAGCGGGGCCCGGCCGAAGGGATCCGCTGCGGTGGTTTCTACCGGTTCCGGCTCCACCGTTTCCGGTTCCACCGAGCGCGGGGCGTCCTCCAGCAGGGAGGTGGCGAGGCCGGAGAGGCCGTCCTCCTCGGCGCGACAGGCCACGGCGCGCGCCATCGGATCCTCCGCCGCGGTCCCGTCGTCCTGCGGGCCGGACGCCAGCACGAGGGCGTCCGGATCGGCCTCCGGTTCGCGTTCGACCCGGACCTTCGCGGGCGAGAGCCGCATCACGGGATCGTCATCCCTGTCGACGGCGCGGACCTCCTTCGCATGGAGCGACGAGAGCAGGCGCCCTTCGCCGGCGCGAAGTCCGGAAGCGCTCCAGCAGAGCAGGACGGCAACGCAAAGCAGCAGGGGTGTCTTCATCGGTGACCTCGTCTTCTGTTCTGGCGTCCCGGTGGTCCCGCTCCGGACGCAACAAGCGTTCTGCCGGCGGCTGACGGGGGCCCGCGTCACGGCTCGGTCGCCGACAGCAGCGGGTCGCCGGGTTCCGGCTCCGGCGCGACAGGCGTCCAGGGCTTGCGCCGCACGCCCTTGATGCGCTTTTCGGGCACCGGCGGCCGGGGCGCGGTCGCTTCGACGGCGTCCCCGGGTTCTTCGCTGCCGGTCACGCTGGTGATGGTGGCCAGGCGTGCGGTGGGTGCGGCGCGGTGGCGGACGTCGCGGATGGGCTTGGGCAGGTCCCGGGTCAGCTCGACCGGGCCTTCGCCGTCGACGATCCGGGGCGTCATGAAGATGATGGTCTCCTTGCGCTCGACCGCCGTGCCCCGCCGGCGGAAGGCGCCGCCGACCAGGGGAAGCTTGCCGAGCACGGGCACGCGCTCTTCGGTTTCGGACGTCCGGTCGGTGATGAGCCCGGCGATGATGATGCTCACCCCGTCCTTGACGGTGACGGTGGTCTGGGCGTCGGCCTTCTTGACCACGGGCACGGCCCCGGCCGCCTGGGCCGGGCCGCCGTACCAGGCCGAGATGGTGCTGATCTCGGGAAAGATCTGGAGCGAGATGAAGCCGTCCTGGTTGATGATCGGCATCACCTTCAGCTTGCGCCCGACGTCGACGAACTGGTAGGTCTTCGCGATGGTGGAGGTGCCGCCGGTGGCGGTGGTGGTGGTCTCCTCCTCGTAGGGCTGGCGCTCGCTGACGTTGATGGTCGCTTCCTCGCCCTCCGCGACGATGAGGTGCGGATTGGAGAGCACCTCGGTGTCGGTGATGGAACTGATGGCGTCCAGCACCACGCTCAGCCGGTCGTTGCCGACGCTGGCGATGCGGAGCTTGCCGAGGCCGGTCTGGCCGAGCGGCAGGTTGACCGAGGGGGTGATGCTGTAGGTGCCTTTTTCGTCGCTGTTGCCGCCGAGGGTGAAGTCCAGGAGCCGCTGCCAGTCGATGCCGGCGCGGAACTCGTCGTTGAGGGTGACCTCGACGATCTTCGCCTCGATGAAGACCACCCGGGGCTTGCGATCGAAGGCCTGGATGAGCGTGGCGATCCTCTTCATCTGGTGCGGCAGGTCGGTGACCATGAGGACATTGGTGCGCTTGTCGACGTGGAGCGTGCCGATCTCCGGCGAGAGCGCCTTCTGCACCTCGCCCTTGACGTCGTCGAGGGCGGCGTACTTGAGCTCGAAGACCTGCGTCTCGGTGGGGAGCACCCGGCGGACGGTGGGGATCTCGACCTGCTCGATGATCTCCTTCATCATGGCGATCTTGGCGGGCGTGTCCACGAGGACCAGCATCCCGGTGCCGTCGTCGTAGACGATCTTGCCTACGTCGCTCTTGATGTTCTCGAGCATGGCGGCCAGGCGCTGGGGCGAGGCGTACTTGAGGCGGGCGACGTGGGTCTGGCGCCGGTCGTAGAAGTCGACGCCCTGCCGGGCCTCGTAGTCTCTGTTCGGCTGAACGGCGATGACATTGCCCTCGACCCGGTAGGCGAGGTCGGCGATGGAGAGCACGCGCTCCAGCGCCTCGCCGACGCTGACGTCCTGCAACAGGAGCGTCACCGGACCGCTGACGTCCTTGGAGGCGACCACGTTCAGGTCCCCCTCCACGGCGAGGAGCTTGAGCACATCGACCACCTCCATCCGGCGGAGATCGAAGCTGACCCTGGTCTCCAGGCCGGGGAAGTCGTGGTCGCGCAGGCTCCGGCGCTGCGGGGCGTCGACCTCCGTCTCGCCGGCGCCGGCGGCGTACGCGAGGACGACGACGAGGAGCGACAACAGCACGGTGGCCCGTCGGCAGAGGTGTCGGATCCGGTTGTGGTGGCGGGGCCGCAACGTCACAATCTGGCCTCCTGCTCTCGGTAGCGGAAGATGACCTGGCCGTTCTCCACCCCCTGGACGGTCACGTCGGTGCCCGGGACGCGCTGCCCGGGGCGCAGGAAGTAGGTCTTGCCCTCGCCCTTGTGGTGCAGCACCACCTTGGTCTCCGGGCTGAGAAGGATGCCTTTCAGTTCGAGCCGCCTCAGCCGGTCGGGGGGCGTGGTGTCCACCCGTCCCTCGGCAGCCGGCCGGTCCGCCGTTTCGGGCCCTCGGGCCGCACC
>CAZKKD010000513.1:0-2755 GCA_964553265.1 uncultured Planctomycetales bacterium
GCCACTCCGGTTGTATTGCGGTCGCTGCGTATCCGTCAGGTATCGATGGTGAGAACGGCGATCCGACCCGGGACGAGGTCGACGTCGAGCGCCACTGTCTCGCCCGCGAAGCGGTGCGGCGCGGGGGCGCCGTCGAGACGGACGTCGTGGTCCACCCCGGCGCCCGCCGGCAGCGTCACGACCAGCTCCAGCGTCGCGGCCGGGCCGCGGAGATCCAGCTCCAGCCGCCAGCCCCGCGGGGTCAGCTCCCCGGCGATCACCAGCCCCCGCAGCGCGCGCAGCCCGTGGAACCGCAGGTGCCGCGTGCGCATCGTCGCCGGCAGGCCCCGCCCGATGTAGACCCGGTCGGCCCAGAAGTCCGGCAGCACCACCTGTTCGCAACGCGCGGTGAGGTAGGCCCCGTGCGCGGTGGCGAAGGGCGGCAGCGCCGCACGGCCGGACGGCCCCACCTCCTCGAAGTAGCCCGGCCCGTGCACCGTATTCCGGCGGACGTCGGCGAGGAACTGCTCGGCCCGTTCGGGACGGCCGAGGCGGATCTCGCTCGAGGCGTTGGCGCTGTGGATCCACGCCAGGTTGCAGAGCCCCTTCCGCTCGGCGTGGTCGCGCGTGCGGGCGTAGGTCGCGTCGTCGAGATAAGCCTGCGCTTCGGAGACGTAGTACGCGCAGTTGAACCAGACCGTCGTCAGCGCCTCCGGTGGCGCGTCCTTCCACGGGACGTAGCGCCCCGCGGCCACCGGCAGCGGGATGCGGTCGGCCGCCGCGCGCCAGGCCGCCGCGCGGTCCGCGTCGACGCCGAGGCGGTCCGCACAGGCCGCTGCCTGCCGCAGGACCGTCACGTACATGACGACGGTGCCGATCTCGTGGCGGCGGGCCTCGTCGTCCATGACGTCGTTCTCCACCCCGCCGAAGACGAGGGCCCCGTCCTCCTCGGTGAGCCAGTCGCGGAGGCCATGCTCGGCCACCGCGCGCAGAATGGGGTAGACGCACTCGGCGAGGAGATCTTCCCGCCCGTCGCCGGCGAGCGCATAGAGCTTCAGCGCCAGGAGGGCGCGGTTCGCGTCGCTCATCGGGGCGCGGTCGCGCTCGGGCGGCACCATCGAGGCGCCGTCGTAGGTCATCATCCACGGGAAGGGGCGGCCGGCGTCGGCCATCACGCTGCGCATCCAGCGCAGGTGCCCCTCCGCCTCGGTCCAGAGGTTGGCGCGCGCGACCCCGTCGATGATGTAGTGATGGTCGTGAAAGTTGCAGGCGCGCCACCCGTTCTGGTGAACCAGCAGGAACTGCGCCGTCCCGCCGAGGGTCTGGTCGTTCGCGGTCCGCACCAGCAGCTTCGAGAGGTGCAGGAGCCAGCCGCGGCGCGCCTCCTCCCCGGTCGGCTCGACCACCTCGATCTCCGCGGTATCGGCCCAGAACCGGGCAAGGTCTCCGGCATGTGCGGCGGCGGCGGCAGCGTGTTCGGCGCGGTCGAAGGCCGCGAGCTCGGTCTCCAGCGCCTCGCGCGCCGCGGGCGCGGCGGCGACGGCGTCCCCGGCGTGCCGGCGGAACTCCAGCCGCAGCCAGGCCTCCTGCGCCGTACCGAGTTCGCCCCGGAGCGTGGCGGTCCAGCCCCCGGCGTCGAGGGCGAGCTCCATCCCGTCGGCCGCGACACCATAGACGACCGCGTACGGCTCGGCGGGGGTGCGGGCCGAGGCGGGCCCGATCGTCGCCAGCAGCGTCCGCGTGCCCGGAGCGACCGCGTCCGGTTCGTCGAAGATGGCGAGCCCGTGTCGCGTCGCCAGGCGCAGGCGCACCGTCCAGGCGAACGCGGGGTCGGTCCCCTCCGGGCCGGGGCGCGTCGCCGCGCTGCGGGTGAGGTGCAGGTAGACGACCTCGCTTCCGTGGGGGGCGAACGCCTCGACGCCGACGCGGACGGACGGCCCGTCGCGCCGGCCGAGGTCGAACGCGGTCCGCACCGTCGCGGTGCGCAGGTCCCAGTCCCGTCGCCAGCGGGTGGCCAGCGGCCGGATCCCGTCGCCGTCCACCGTCTCGCCGCCGAGGGTGAACGCCTGGTCGAGAAACCCCAGCGGCAGAAAGTTCCGCTGGCGGCTGCGTTCGTCGTGATCGCCAAACGGCTGCTTGCCCGTCAGGGCGATTTCGTCGTCCCACAGGTGCCCGCTCACCATGCCTTCACGGAGAACGTAGAGCTCCGATTGCGTGCGGTGAAACGGCTCCACGTCGCAGTGGTAGTGCTCGCCCAGCCGGTCGGGCAGCCCCTGCAGGCCCGCCGCGTCCAGGCCCACGCCCAGCTTCCCCGTGCCGACGAACGCCGGCAGCGCCACCGCCGGCATGGCGTCGGCCGTTTCGGTGATCGACCAGGGGTCGAGCCGGGTGACATTGCTGTCCTTGAACATGGGGGCTCCTTTGTGGCCGGGCCTTTTCCGGAGCGGTCAGGCGCCCGGGGTGCGCTCCCTGCCGAAGGGGTGAATCGGTTCGCAGAGGAGGATCCGCTCCGGCGTCTCGTCCGGCGCCAGGCGATGGGCAATGCTTTCGAAGGTGCAGGACGCGCCGAGATCGTTGGCCGTCGCGAGCACCGGCCAGAGCATGCGCCAGTCGATGGGTTCGATCTGCTCGTACGGCCAGGGCGCGTCGCCCGCGGCGTGGCGGTGGAGAAAGTCGACCGCCGCGGGGATGCTCCGCCCGCCGCCGGCGTCGATGCCCCAGAGGTCGACGCCGAGCGTCCGGCCCATCCGGGCGAGCTCGACGAAGCCGCGGGCAT
>CAZKKD010000514.1:0-2747 GCA_964553265.1 uncultured Planctomycetales bacterium
GACGAACGGAATCCCCTTCAGCGTGACCGCCGCGTCCAGCAGCCGCCCCGCCTTGCGCTCCGCTTCGGCCAGCGCGTAGCGGGCCAGGAGCGGCCGCAGCGGGTCGGGACTCTCGCCGTCGGCGGCCGCGCGGAGGGTAGCGAGGACCGGGGCGGGGTCCTGCCGGAAGACGGCGCTCTCCGCCGCGTCGATGAGGAAGATCTCGAACCAGGGCGAATCCCCGACCGCGTCCAGGGCCTTGCGCGAGGCCTCCCCCGAGGCGGCGTACCGCCCCAGGCTGGCCTGGACCAGCGACTGGACGGCGTGCGCATGCGCCGAATCCGGATGCGCCTTGCGCGCCTGCTCGGCCGCCTTCGCCGCGTCGTCGATCCGCCCGTCGAGGTAGGCCGCCCAGGCTTCGCGGACCGCGTCGGGGAGGACCTCCCCTTCCGGCAGCGGCACCCGCGTCGCTTCGGGCGCAGCAGCATCGCCGGCCCGCAGCGCAACGCAGGAGAGTACGGCACAGAAGAGAACGGCGGCAGTCCGGAAACGCATGCGCATGTGGGGATCTCCTCAAGAGACGGTCCCGCGCCGACCGGATGCAGCGACGGGGTTGGATCAGGGAGCCTCGTGCGGCGGCAGCGGCTCTGCGACGGCGCGCTGCTGCGCCTCGACAATGGCGGCGATGCCGTCGGCGGCCAGGCGCCTCATGCGGCCCAGCTGGCGGTCGGTGAAGGGCTCCCCCTCGGCCGTGCCCTGCAGCTCCACGTACCGGCCGTTGTCGGTCATCACCACGTTCATGTCCACCTCGGCGCGGCTGTCCTGCGCATAGCAGAGGTCCAGCGTCGGCGCGCCGTCGACGATGCCCACGCTGACGGCGGCCACCCAGTGGCGGATCGGCTCGACGTCCTCGCCGAAGAGGCGGCGCTCCCGCATCCACGCCAGCGCGTCGGCGAGCGCCACCATCCCGCCCGAGATGCTGGCGCAGCGCGTGCCGCCGTCGGCCTGCAGCACGTCGCAGTCGACCCGGATGGTGTACTCGCCGAGCGCCTCCAGGCCCACCGCCGCGCGGAGCGCCCGCCCGATGAGCCGGCTGATCTCCTGCGTCCGGCCGCCCAGCTTGCCGCGGACCGCTTCGCGATCCATGCGGGTGACGGTGCTCCGGGGCAGCATGCTGTACTCGGCGGTCACCCAGCCCGAGCCGCCGCCCCGCAGGAACGGCGGCGCCTGGCCGATGACGCTGGCGTTGCAGAGGACGCGCGTGCGGCCGGCCTCGACCAGCACCGACCCCTCCGCATAGTCGGTGTACCCGCGGGTGAAGCGGAGCGGGCGCAGCGCATCGGGGGCGCGGTCGTCGGTCATGGGCTATCCCAGCTTTTCGCGGAGGCGGACGATGCGTTCCCGGCGGGCCGCGTTCTCGTCGAGGACCTCGAGCAGGCGGTCGACCACCTCGGGATCGAACTGCGTCCCGCTGCAGCGGTTCAGCTCTTCGCGGGCCTCGTCCTCGCTGCGGGACTCGTGGTAGGGCCGCGCGCTGGTCATCGCGTCGAAGCAGTCGGCCACGCAGAGGATGCGCGCGCCGAGGGGGATCTCCTCGCCCTTCAGCCCGTCGGGGTAGCCCCGCCCGTCGTAGCGCTCGTGGTGATGGCGGATGTCGGCGATGATCCCGCTCAGCTCCTCGATGGGCTCCAGGATGGCGCTGGCGATGAGGGGGTGGCGCCGGACGGCCTGGTACTCGGGCTCGGTGAGGCTGCCGGGCTTGTTGAGGACGCCCTCGGTGACGCCGATCTTGCCGAAGTCGTGGAGGATGCCGGCGATCTGGATGAGTTCCAGCTTCTCGCCCGCGTAGCCGAATTTGCGCGCGATCTGCCGGGCGTACTTCGCCACGTTCTCGCTGTGAAACTTGGTGTAGGGATCCTTCGCTTCAAGCACCTTCGCCATCACCTGCAGCACGTTGAGGAAGAGGCGCTGGTTGCGGCGCGTGCTGCTGGCCAGCTCCTGCGTGAAGAGCCGGCGGATCAGCACCCGCTCGCACTTCAGGAGGAAGAGCTCCATGTCGACCGGCTTGACGAAGTAGTCCTCCACCTCCATGGCGCGCAGGATCTCCACCTGCCGCTCCTTGTCCGCCACGGCGGTGAGGACCACGATCGGCACGTCGAGCGTGCTGCCGAGGCTGCGGCAGACGTCCTCGCCGGACATGCGCCCGGGAAGCATGAGGTCGAGCACGACAATGTCGAAGCTGCGGCCCTTGTCCATCGCCTCGACGATGCGGCGGAGCGCCTGCTGCCCGTCGGCGAGCGTCTCGATGTCCTCGTAGCCCTCGTGGCGGAAGGCGCGCACGAGCGCCGTGGCCACGTCGGGATCGTCCTCGAGGATGAGGATGCGCGACGCGTAAAGAAGTTCGCCGAATTCCCGGTCTTCCAAAGCGCTTCGCCTCCCGCGGCGGGCCGCCGGTTCAGGTATCGAGGAGTTCCAGGAAGAGCCCGCGGTAGAGATGCATGCGGTTTTCCGCCTGGTCGAAGACAATGCTGGCGTCCGATTCGATCGCCTCGTCGGTGATCTCCTCGCCCCGGTGGGCGGGGAGGTCGTGCATCAGGCGGCACCCGGCCGGCGCACGCGCCAGCAGTTCCGCATTGATCTGGAAGCCGGCGAAGGCCCTGGCGCGCTCGGCCGCTTCGGCCTCCTGCCCCATGCTGGCCCAGACGTCGGTATAGACCACATCGGCCTCCGCCGCCGCGGCGGCCGGATCGTGCGTTTCGGCAAAGTCG
>CAZKKD010000515.1:0-2734 GCA_964553265.1 uncultured Planctomycetales bacterium
CCCATGATTGCACGGCCAGGATGGCCGTGCCACCGCTTAACTGACCCGTATTGGCACGGAGGCACGCGGAGAAGGTGCTGCAGTTCGAACCGATTGGCGGTGGCCGACAAAGCTTCCGCGAGAGAAGACCGGCCGGGTGGAATGCCTTGATGCGCTGCGGAACCGCGCGCGCTACCACTCCCCTTCCCGGCCGAAGCGCTCCCGCGCCGCGGCGGCGAAGCGGGCGCCGGCCTCGTCGATGGCGGCCAGGAGCGCATCCGCGGGCTGGCCCGCGCCGCTCCGGGCCGCGTCGATGACGGTCCGGCATTCGTTGGCGTCCATGAAGCGCGCCGCTTCCAGCAGTCCGTCCTCGTCCTCGGGCGGGACCACCAGGAACCCGTGCTTGTCGGCGTGGATCAGGCGCCCGGGCTCCACCCGACGGCCAAAGACCTCCACCGGTTCGTCCCACGCGACCGGGTGGCTGTACGCGTGGCCGACGCAGAGGCGCCGCGCCAGCGCCTTGAAGCCGGCGTTGGTCATCTCGTCGATGTCCCGGACCGCCCCGTCGGTGATGGTGCCGACACAGCCGAGCGCGCGGTGGATGTTGGCGTTCACCTCGCCCCAGAACGCACCGGCCACGCGCGGCTTGTCCAGGTCCTGCACGACCACGATCTTCGGCCCCGGCACGGACGCGACGTAGCGCCGGTACGCGCTCCAGGCGTCCGGACAGGCGCGGCGGTGGTCGGGGTTGGACGGCTCGATGCGGACCGTGACGGCGCGGCCCACCATCGGTCCCATCGCCGGCATAAAGTCTTTCGTTTCCTCGGGGTTAAACCCGTCCGCCGCCGGGTCGCAGTCCGTGATCTGCTCCCAGCCGTTGTAGATGGTGGGCGTGTTCCAGCGCTTGAGCTGCAAAAGGTCTGTGTGGTCGAGGGGCATCGGAACGTATCTCCTTGTTGGAACGGAGCTTCCGACGGAAAATCCAGGTCCCGCCGGAAGCTCCGGCCACGGATCAGTCCAGCGCTTCCCGGTCGACGATGGCGCCTTCCTGCCGCAGCGTCTCGCGCAAGGCGTCGGTGTCGACCGCGGCGAAGGGGATGGACGCCTCCGCCACGCGGGCGGCGGCCGCGCCGGCGGCCTCGCCCATCGCCATGCACGGCGCCATGACCCGGATCGGCCCGAGCACCGGGCGCTCCACGCTGACCGCGCGCCCCGGGCACGCCAGGTTCGTCACCCCTTCCGGTACCATCATCCGGTACGGGAGCGCGGTGTACGGCGGCTTTTCGACCCCGTGCATGGGCTGGTGACTCGGGCGCTTCGGATCGGCCAGGTCCCAGCCATAACTGCTGAACCCGATGGTATCTGCGAAGACGGTCCCGGTCCGGACCTCGTCCACGGTGAGGTGGTGGAGCCCCCGGATCCGCCGCGTCTCGCGCACGCCCAGAAGCGGCGCCACCGCCTTCACCCGCACGTCGGAAAACCCGGGGATGTGCTGGCGGATGCAGCGGAGGAGTGCGTCGATGCGCTCGCGGCCCTCCCGCATGCCGCGGGAGACCTCGGCGCCGTCGGTACCGTCGATGCCGTTGACGCGAGTGGTGTTCAGCATCATGGTACCCGGCTCGGTGAGCTGGACGGAAATGAAGATCTCCACATCGTCGTGCCACTCGTTCCGCGTGCGCAAATCCTGGATAAGGCTGCGAAAGCGCGGGGATTCGTTCGTTTCAATGTAGTTCCGGAGCGTTTCCTGGTCGACGCCGGAGACGTGCACCTCCAGGGTGACGGCCGTCATGGCGCCGTCCTCCTCCCGGCCGAGCTGGACCGGGCACCCGGCCCGGGCAGCCACGTCGGCGTCGCCGGTCGCGTCGACAAACGCCGCCCCCGCCGCCGCGCGGAGGCCGCTCTTGTTGTGGAAGACGACATGCGTCAGGCGGTCGCCGTCGCGGACGGGCTCCACCATGGGCGAGAAGAAGAGCGTCTCCACCCCCGCGGCGGCCAGCCTGCGGTCGAGAAAGAGCGCCATCGCGAACGGGTCGAACGGCACCCCGTGCGCAAGCCCGCCCAGCCAGCCGTGGGGGGTATACTTGTCCTCGCCGAGCGTCGGCAGGAGCGCAATCCCTTCACCCGCCGCGTCTTCCGACAGCGTGCGGAAGATGCCGCCGGTCACCCACTTCCCCTGCGCGGTGCGCCCGCCCAGCCAGTGCGCCACCATGCCCGAGGTGCCCATGCCGCCGAGCTGCCCCTGCGCTTCCAGCACCAGCACCCGCTGCCCGCGGCGCGCCGCCGCCAGTGCCGCGGCGCAACCGGACGGCCCGCCGCCACAGACCACCACGTCGTACGCACCGTGCACGGGCACGTCCCGCGCCGGTATCCCTACCGTGCCGCTCATGATTCCGTCTCCCGATGGGGTTCGATGGCGGGCCCGCCGTCGGGCCCCGCCCAGGGTTTGTCCGCCCCGATGGGCATCCGGACGATGGCGTCGGCCTCGTCCGCGGCGCCGGCCGCCACGCGGCGGCGCCCCAGGGCCCGGGGGCGTCCTCCAGCCGGACCTGGCCGTGCCGGACGATGGCGGCCACGGGGTTTTCGGCGACGCCTTTGAAGAACACGGCGTCGAGTCCGGCCTGCTTGAGGGCCGGGCCGAATGTTCCGCCGCAGTTGGAATCGCCGAAGCCGCCGGTCTTGGGGGACTTGGAGACCACTGCGAAGCGGTTGCCCGTGACGGCGTCCGTGCCGGTGAGGGGGCCGGCCACAAACCCCA
>CAZKKD010000516.1:0-2722 GCA_964553265.1 uncultured Planctomycetales bacterium
CTGGGATAACCCTGGTCTCTGTCGCGGTCGCCACGTGCTGGTCGTCGGCGCGGGGGGCGGGGTCGGGGCGCTCGCGGCCGCGCGCGGCGGCGCAGCGGGCGTCGTGGCGACCGAGATCGACCCGCTGGCGGTTGCGGCCTGCCGGGTGAACGCGGCCCTCAGCGGCGTCGAGATGGACGCACGCCGGGAGGACGTCGTCGGTCGCCTGGACCTCGACGCGGATCTGGTCCTCGCCGCGGACGTGACCTACGACGCAGAGCTCGGGGCGCGGATCGGCGCCGACCGCCGGAGCCGTCGACGCGACCAGCAGCGACAGCTCCGAGACGACCAGGGCGGCGACACGGCTCATGGATGTGCTCTCCTGCGGTGAGCTCGCCCTGGGACCGCAAGGCGGTTCGGGGTCACGCGCACCGTAGCGTTCGACCCTCCCCGGGTCGGGGACGGGGCACCGGGGAGGACGGCACCGAGAAGCGCGGCCAGCCGTTTCTCGGCTACCTCCCGGTTCGGGCGGCCGGAGACCGGCTGAGCCTGCGGGGGAGCGAGAAGATGCTGCAGGGCCGTTGGCGCAAGGCCGCGGACGGCCGGATGAAGGCGCTTCGGCAGCGGCCCCGCGCGACGCCGGAGACGGTCGGGATGCCCGTCGTCGAGTTCCCCCTCGCCAGCCTCGCCGACCCCAATTCGCTCTATTGCGAGACGCTCCGGCGCGTGCGCAACGCCACCCTGCGCGGCGACAAGGGGCAGGGCGGCCGCATCCTGGGGATCACCTCGCTTCTCAGCGGCGAGGGCAAGACCCATGTCGCGACCGACCTCGCCGACATCCTCGCGCTGCAGAGCGGGCGCACGCTGCTGATCGACTGCGACTTCCGCAGGCTCAGCCTGAGCCAGAAGATCGGCGTCCGCCACGGCCACAGCATCGAGACGGTGCTCGACGGCCAGGTCGACTGGCGCGAGGCGCTGGTGCGGTTGAACGGGACCGAGGTCGACGTGCTGGGATGGGACAGCCGCGCGCGGATCGGAGAGCCGGTCGAGCTTCTGGGATCGGACGGCATGCACAGCCTCATCAAGGAGGCCGCGTCGCACTACCAGAAGGTGGTTCTCGACCTCGCCGCCATCGGCGCCACCGTGGACGTGCGCGAGCTTCTTCCGGTCATCGATCAGGTCCTGTTGCTGGCGCAATGGGGCCGCACCTCGCGCACGGCGCTCGAGCGCGTTCTCGCCTCCGAGCCCGGAATGCAGGAGCGCGTGATCGGCGTCGTGCTCAACAACGTGAACCTGCGGACCCTGCGCCGCTACGCCGAGCCGACGGCCGCGGAGTACCTCAAGAGCTATGGAACCTGAACCCGATCCGGCGCGCGGGGTCGCCATGACGCTTTCGGGACGCGGCCCGGGATGCTATTGCTGGTCCCTCAGGCCATCCGGGGAATCGCGTGCACATTCGGTCATTCCTGCTGGGCGGTTCCGCCGCGGCGCTCGCCGCTGCGGTCGCGGCGGCCGCGACAGGGCTGTCCTGGACGGCGGTGCTGGGCCTCGCCATCTGCGTCTGGGTTGCCGCGCAGATCCTCTACCTGGGCCTCGTCGCCCATCTGGCCTGGAAGGAGGAGCGGCGGTCGGCCGACCCGGAGGGCCGGACGGGCGAGGACGCTTCGGGAGAGCGCAGGCGGGGCGACCGGTCCACGGGGGTCCGCGGAGGAAACCGGGTCCGCGATCCCTGACGGCGCGGACTTGCTCCGGCAATCCCGCCTGCGGCGCCGATCGCCCCGGAGGATCAGGCCGGGGATCGGGCCGATGAGTGATGCCTCCGTCTCCGTCGTGATGGCGGCCTTCGACGCGAGCGAGACCCTCGGGCGCGCCGTGACATCGGCGCTGGCCGAGCCGCAGACCGCCGAAGTCCTCGTGATCGACGACGCCTCCCGCGACGCGACCCGCGACGTGGCGCTGGCCCTCGCCGCGTCCGACCCGCGGGTGCGGCTGATCGCGCTCGCGACCAACGGCGGGCCGGCGCGGGCGCGAAACGCGGGGCTGGACGCCGCCCGCGCGCCCTGGATCGCGATGCTCGACGCCGACGACCTGTTCCTGCCCGGCAGGCTGGCGCGGCTTTGCGCCCTGACCGATTGCGACCTCGCGGCCGACGACGTCGCCTTCGTCCGGGACGATCCGCGGGCGGCGCCCGGCCAGGACCTGTTCGGGGACGGCGGGGAGGTGTCGCGCATCGGCCTGGCCGATTTCGCGCGCGGCAATATCGGCGGGCGGAGGCGCCGGGGCGAGCTGGGGTTCCTCAAGCCGATCATGTCGCGGGAGTTTCTCGACCGGCACGGGCTGCGCTACGACGAGACGCTGCGCCTGGGGGAGGACGTGGACCTCTACCTCCGGGCCCTCGTCCATGGCGGCCGCTTCGCGATCCTCCGGCGCGTCGGCTACTGCGCCACGGTGCGCGACGGCTCGCTGAGCGCGGCGCACGTTGCGGACGATCTGGCGAGCCTGCACGCGGCGCTTCTGCGCCAGGCCGCGGCGATGGCGGAAGATGCGCCCGGGCGCGCCGCCATCCTGGAACTCGCGGCCACGTTGCGCCGGCGCCGCGACCACCGCCGGTTCCTCGACCGCAAGGCGCGCGACGGCCTGTCCTCGGCCGTCCGCTTCGCCTTCGCCGCGCCGGGCCGCGCCGGGCCGATCGCGCTGGACGTCCTGCGCGACAAGCTGCGCCGGAGCCCGCAGCAGGTGATCC
>CAZKKD010000517.1:0-2717 GCA_964553265.1 uncultured Planctomycetales bacterium
GGCCGGCTCCCGCGCTATGCCTGCATCACCTATGATTTTTTCAACAACCCGTTCCCCGATGCAACGGGGATTGTTGCCTTGGAGGATTGAGTGACAAGCGGTCACTCGGGTGCGTTCTGGGAGGGGAGAATGGTATGACGGTGAGCGAAGGGGATCTGCAGGCGGCGGAAGCGGACATCGGGCGCCTGCGGCAGTGTACGGCGGCCATCGGCGAGAACATGGGGCGCCTCATCGTGGGTCAGGAGGATCCGCTGAAGCTGCTGGTCACGGGGCTCCTCTGCGGCGGGCACATGCTGATGGTGGGCGTGCCGGGGCTGGCCAAGACGCTTATGGTCAAGGGGCTCGCCGAAATCCTCGGCTGGGAGTTCCGCCGAATTCAGTTCACCCCCGACCTCATGCCCTCCGATATCACCGGCACCGAAATCCTGCAGCAGGATGCTTCCGGCGGCCGGCGCGACCTTGTCTTCCGCAAGGGGCCCATCTTCGCCAACCTGATCCTCGCCGACGAGATCAACCGCACCCCGCCGAAGACGCAGGCCGCGCTCCTGGAAGCCATGCAGGAGAAGGCCGTCACCGTCAGCGGAACCACCTACCCCCTCGCGCCGCCCTTCGTCGTGGTCGCGACGCAGAACCCGATCGAGCAGGAGGGGACCTACCCGCTGCCCGAAGCGCAGCTCGACCGCTTCATGTTCTCCATCCACATCGGCTACCCGTCCCGCGAGCAGGAGCTCGCCATCGCCGGGCGCTCGCCGCGGATGGAGGTGCCGGCCATGGACCGGGTGGCCGCGCCGGAGGATTTCCTCCGCTTCGTCGACCTCATCGAGGCGGTGCCGGTCTCCGACCACGTGCTCGGGTACGCCGTCGCCCTTGCTGCCGCCACGCGCCCCGGCGATCCGGACGCGAGTGACTTCGTCAAGAGCTACGTCGGCTGGGGCGTCGGGCCACGCTGTACCCAGCACCTCGTCACCGCCGCCAAGGCCTCGGCGCTCCTCGACGGGCGGCCCGCGCCGGAGGTGCGCGACGTGCGCGCGATGGCGCTGCCGGTCCTCCGGCACCGGATTGTCCCCAACTACAACGCCCTCGGGGAAGGGCTGGACGCCGCCGACATTGTCCGGCGGCTGGTCGAAACCGTCCACGAACCGAGGTAACGCCGCCGGCCCCGGCCCGCGGTCCGTGCGCCGCCGGTGGGGGGACGGGCGATCCCGTCCCGGCGCCGCGCGGTGCCGGCTTCGGGCGCGCCCCATGGCCGGATTCGGGAGACGTGATGCCCGCATTCTCGCACCCGTACCTCGACCTCGCGCGCATGGAGATGCTCAAGCGCGTCCGCCTCACCCCGCGTGGTGCGGCCGAGGGCACCTTTGCCGGTCCGCACAAGAGCCACTACCGCGGCACCGCGGTCGAGTTCGCCGACTACCGCGATTACGTCGAGGGCGACGACATCCGCCTCGTGGACTGGAAGGTCTTCGCCCGCACCGACAAGCACTACGTCCGCCTCTACGAGGCCGAGCGGAATCTGCTGTCGTATCTCGTTGTCGACACAAGCGGTTCGATGGGGTTTGCCGGAGCGGTGCGGCCGACGGTCGCCAAGCTGGAGTACGCCTGCCGCCTCGCTGCGGCGCTGTCGTATCTCGTTGTCAACGAAGGGGATGAGGCCGGCCTCAGCCTGGCGGCCGAGCGCGTCCACGAACACCTCCCCGCCCGCGCAAGCTGGCCGCACCTCGCCGCGGTCGTGCAACGCCTCGGCGACGCGGTCGCACAGGGCGAAACCGCGCTCGGCGAGTGCCTGCGCGAGGTGTACGGCCGGGTGCGGCGGCGCGGGGTTCTGGTCGTTCTGTCCGATTTTCTCGATTCCTCGCCGGAGCTCTGGAAGGCGGTCGACCTCTTCCGGAAGAGCCAGTTCGATGTCATGCTGTTTCATGTGGTGCATCCGGAGGAGATTGAGCTCCCGGACGTGCCGATGGCGCGTTTCACCGCCACCGAAGGCCCGGCGGCGCGGTTCGACGCCGAACCGGAGGTGTTGCGCGAGGTGTATCGGGAGCGCTTCGCCCGCTTCCTTGCCGAGGTCGAAGGCGCAGCACGGACAAGGGGTTGCGACTGGTTTCTCGCCCGCACCGACGTCGACCCCTATCTCTTTCTCAAGCGCTGTTTCCTGGAGCGGGAAGCGTTTACCGAGCGGTGAGGCATCGGCCGCGGAATTGTATCCGTAAGACGCTTTTCAGGAATGGGTTACAAGCGGAATGGCAGTGCTGGATTTTCCACTCCACTGTGTTGATGCGGGGACGGGACGGGGAAGATGCTGAGTGCGCTCCATCCCTGGATGCTGGCGGGACTTGCCGGCGCGGGGCTGCCCATCCTGGTGCATTTTCTCACCCGGCCGCGGCCGCGGACGATTGCGTATCCGACGTTTCACCTGTTGACGGAGGCCGGCGGCGGTCGGCAGGCGCTGCACCGGCTGCGGACGTGGCTGGTGCTGGCGTTGCGTGTGCTGGCGGCGGCGGCGCTGGCGCTGGCGTTTGCGCGGCTGTATCTGCGCACGCCGGGCGCGGACGCGGAGCCGGGCGCGCCGCGGCGGGCCGTGGTGGTGCTGGACGCCAGCCTCAGCATGCGCGCGGTGCGCGGGGGGGCGCCGCTCTTTACGCTGGCGCGCGCGCAGGCGGCGGACGTGCTGCGCGGGCTGGAACCGGGCAAGGCCGCCGTGGGGGTGCTCGCCGGCGCCC
>CAZKKD010000518.1:0-2714 GCA_964553265.1 uncultured Planctomycetales bacterium
CCCGAGACCGACCCGGAAGAAGCCCCGGACCCCTAGGGCCGCGCCGGCAGAGTGCGCACGTCCGCATCGACCTCATCCTTCGAAAAAGCGCTTGCGCACAGCCCGGACGACCCTATAATGCACCGCTTCGCAGGGACCGACAGAACACGGCGCGCCCGCGTGGCGCGCGCAGGCAAACGGAGCAACAACCCATGGAATACAAGAAACGCGTACTGAAGAAGCGCAAGGCCCAGCAGGCACGCAACCGCAAGGCGCGCGGCATGATCCGCGTCAAGGTGCGCGGCCGCAAGCGCTGGATCCAGCCCGCGGCCGTCGTCGAGCAGTAACAACACCGACCCGCGCGCCAGACGCTGTGGAACAACGCCGTCCGACCGCCCGCCGGGGACGGCGTTTTCCATGGGTGCACGCCCGAACTGCCCGGAGAACGGTCCCATGGCGGACGACACGCTCCACCGCATCTACCTCGCCGCCCCGCTCTTCAGCCAGGGCGAGCGCGAGTGGAACCGCGCCTTCGCCGCCGCGCTCACCGAGGCCGCCCCCGGCCTCGCCGTCACCCTGCCGCAGGACTTCCGCATCGGCGGCCGCTACAACGACCCCCGCCACTTCGACGAGCTCTTCCGGCGCTGCCTCGGCGCGATTGCCGAAAGCGACGCCGTGGTGGCCGTGCTCGACGGGGCGGACACCGACAGCGGTGTCGCGGTCGAGATCGGCTACGCCTACGCCGCCCACATCCCGGTGGTGGGCCTGCGCACCGACTACCGCGACAACCAGGACCGCGGCGTCAACCTGATGGTCGCCCAGGCCTGCCGGCAAATCCTGCGCGAGTACGCCTTCCAGGAGGACGTCGTCCAGCTCGCCGGCTCGGTCGCCCGCCGCCTGCGCAAGGTGCTCGCCCCCCGTCCGCCCGCCTGAACCCGGTCCCGGCGCCCGATTTCGCCGCAACCGGCCCCGCATTCCGTCGATACCCCCTACAGGGCCTCCCCGCCCTCCAGATGGGAGACGGCGCCATGGCCGAACCGCCCGAAGTGCAGATCCCCGAGGACCCGGGCCCGTACCGGGGCCGCATCCGCCTGACCCTCGCCGGCTTCGCTTCCCAGGAGACGGTGACGGTCGAGCAGGTGGTGCGCGCCATCGAGATCCTCCCGGATCGCCACCTGGAAGACCTCGAGTCCGTCCAGTTCGATCCCGGCCGCCACCTTGCCCGCGCTTACAGCCGGCTCCTGCGCCAGCCCATCCGCCGCAACGCTCGTGGCCAGTACATCGACGATCTCGGCTGCATCGCCATCTACCGGATCGAGACGCCGGAGGCCTTCTACCGGACGCTCTACCACGAGATCGGCCACTGCGTCTTCGCCCGCGTACTGAGCGGCGCGGAGCGGAAGCGCTGGGTCACCGGGCTCTACCCCGCCGAGCCGCCCGCCCCGCACCGCCCCCTCGACACCGCGAGCGAGGACTTCGCCGCCGCCTACGCCGCCTTCGTGCTCGCGCCGCGCAGCCTGCGCGATCTCCCCGAAAAGCAGGCGTTCCTCCGCGACACCGTCTTCCAGGGCTTCGTCCCCGACCGGGCCGCCCTCGCCGCCGGCTGAACGCACCCTCGCGGGTGGCATGGATTGCTCGCAATCCATGCGCCGAAGGCGATCAAGGTTTGTCCGGAGCCGCCGCTCCCCACCGCTGCGCCTCTGCCCTCCTTCCATTGCTTCGCAACACGGATTGCGAGCAATCCGTGCCACCCTCTTAATCCTCTGCGTCCTTCGCGGCTTTCTGAGAAATCCCATCCCCAGCTCCGTCCTGGCAAACATAGCCGAGTAGGCCGGACGCAGTCCGGCAATACGGCGCGAACGGACTGGCGGAATTCCTCCGCCCTACACCGCTTCCAGGGCTTCGCCCCCGACCGGGCCGCCCTCGCCGCCGGCTGAACGCACCCTCGCGGGTGGCATGGATTGCTCGCAATCCATGCGCCGAAGGCGATCAAGGTTTGTCCGGAGCCGCCGCTCCCCACCGCTGCGCCTCTGCCCTCCTTCCATTGCTTCGCAACACGGATTGCGAGCAATCCGTGCCACCCTCTTAATCCTCTGCGTCCTTCGCGGCTTTCTGAGAAATCCCATCCCCAGCTCCGTCCTGGCAAACACGGCCGAGTAGGCCGGACGCAGTCCGGCAATGCACCCGGTGAACGCCAACCCCATTGGCCGGCCTGCCGACTCATCGTCGACGGAGCCCCCCCCTTCCCTCGGCAGGCTCTTGCAGAGCCGGGCTCCCCTCCATACGATAGTGGGTACGCGTTTCCGGACCATCGCACCGCAGGCCGGCAGCAGAGGCCCGCAAGGAGCACCGCATGCGCTACGTGCGCGACGACATCCACCGCATGGCAGGCTACGTCCCCGGCGAACAGCCGCAGGAGGACGGGGGGGTCAAGCTCAACACCAATGAGAACCCCTATCCCCCCTCGCCCGCCGTGCGCGAGGCCATCGGGGCCGAACTCGACCGCCTCGCCGCCTACCCCGACCCGGTGAGCCGCGCTCTCTGCACCGCCGCCGCCGAGACCTGCGGGCTCCAGCCCGACCAGGTCATCGCCGGCAACGGCTCGGACGACATTCTCAACATCCTTATCCGTGCCGCCGCCGCCGAGAGCGAGATCGTCGCCAGCTTTTCGCCCAGCTACACGCTCTACGGAACCCTCGCCGCCATCCAGGGGGCGTCCCACCACGTCATTCCGT
>CAZKKD010000519.1:0-2708 GCA_964553265.1 uncultured Planctomycetales bacterium
GGCCGGCGTCAAGCGTCGAGCCCGAACTGCCTGACATGGGCAGCTACCCGGTGCTGTTCCGAAAGGGGGTACGGCCCGGTCTGGACGAGAACTGCGTCGGCTGCCACAAGAAGCACGAAAAGGGACCGGACCTGGGCGGCGAGCCGGGCCAGCACGGCTGGTCGAAGTCCTTCCACGCGCGGGGTGAGTTCGCCTGGGCCACGCACGGCGGCAACGGGGCGCTCAAGCGCAAGAACGGCACCAGCCGCTCCATCCCGAACGGGGTCGGCGCGCCGCCGACGCGGTCTGTCCCGGGTGCGGTGCGTTGCCCTGCCGCTTCTCTTCTTCGGCGTGTCTCTCCTCTCGCCGGCCTCCGTCTCCGCCGCCGACCGGTCCGCGCCGGCCGTCGAAGCGGAATCCGCCGCCGCGGTTTCGCTCCCGAGGCTTGGGGCCGGCATCGCGCAGGGGGCCGCCTACCTCGTCCGCAACTGCGACAGCGACGGGCGCTTCGCCTACATCCGCCACCTCGACCGCGAGGTCGACATCGGCCGGACCTACAACCTTCTCCGCCACGCCGGCGCCGTCTACGCCCTCGCCCTTGCCGAAGCCCGCGCGCCCGACCCGGTCCAGCGCGCCGCTCTCCTCCGCGCGGCCGACTACCTCCGGCGGCAGATCTTCGGCCCCGTCCCCGGCGCGCCCGACGAGAGCCTCGCCCTCTGGCGCGTCCCGGAGGTGGTGGGCGACGACCGCGATAGCCTTCACCAGGCCAAGCTCGGCGGCGCCGGTCTGGCGCTGGTCGCGCTCACCCACGTCCACGCGCTCGCCCCCGAAGCCGCGCCGAAGCGCCTCCTCCGCGGGCTCGGCCTCTTCGTCCTCCACATGCAGAAAGCGGACGGCTCGTTCTACTCCAAGTACTACGCCGGCCACGGGCCCGACGACCGCTGGACCTCGCTCTACTATCCCGGCGAGGCCATGCTCGGGCTCCTGCTGTTGCACGAACTCGACCCCGACGACCGCTGGCTCCTGGCCGCGGCGCGCGGCATGGGGTATCTTGCCCGCACCCGGCGCGGCCAGGCCGACGTCCCCCCGGATCACTGGGCGCTCCTGGCCACCGAACGGCTTCTGCCCAAGCTCGCCACCCTTCCCGCGCCGCCGGTCACCCGCGAGGCGGTCCTGGACCACGCGCGGCAGATCCTCCACGGCATGCTGGCCGCCCAGCGCCACCCGCCCGCACCCGAGGCGCTCGTCGGCGCCTTCGACGCGCAGGGCCGCACCTGCCCGACCGCGACGCGGATGGAGGGCTACCTCGCCGCGCTCGCATTTCTGCCGGCGGAGACCGACGCGGACCTCCGCGCCCGCCTGCGCCGGGGAGCCGAAGACGGGATCGCCTTCCTCCTCTCGACGCAGACCGCCGACGGCCCGCTCGCCGGGGCTGTGCCGCGCCACGCGCCCGCCGTCGCCGCGGCCGCCGCCGGCCGGGGCGCACCGCTCCGCCGCGCCACCGAGGTCCGCATCGACTACGTGCAGCACGCCATCTGCGCCATGATGCAGTACGAGGCGCTCTTCCGTTCGCCCGCGTCGCCGCCCGCGCCGCCCACCGGAGCCCCGCATGACCGACCCTGACGCCCCGCACCTGCTGACCCAGGACGAACTCGATCAGCTCCTGCGCACGGCCTACGCCAGCTGGAACGAACACCAGGCGACCCGGGCGACCGGTCCCGGCGCCCGGCAGGACCGCCCGGCGCTCCAGGTCGACGGCCAGGCCACCCCCGACGGGATCGTGGTCGTCTCCATCACCGGCCGCAGCCTTTCGGCCGACGTTTCGCCTCTCATCGGCGAGGTGACCACCCTCCTCGCCGAGGCCGACGGGCACCTTGTCCTCGACCTCCAGGGCTGCGACTACCTCTCCAGCTTCGCCGTCGGCGCCCTGGCCGAGCTCGCCGACCGCCGGCGGGCGCGGGGGCGGCGCGTCGTCCTGGTGCGGGTCAACCGCACCGTCGACCGCGTCCTCGGCATCATGGGCCTGCGGGAGACCTTCCCGACCTACCCCGACGTCGACGCCGCCCTCGCCGCCCTCCGCGACGCCTCCTGAGCGCCGCCCCGCCCGGCGGGAGCGGATTTCCGTTGCCACCACCCGAACCGGACGCTATGCTGAAGCCCTCGGGACCGGTTCGCTCGGGGGAACGGCGGCATGGGCAATCCCAACCATTACGTCTGCGTGCACGGGCACTTCTACCAGCCCCCGCGCGAGAACCCCTGGCTCGGCGTCATCGAGCGGCAGGACGCCGCCGCCCCCTACCACGACTGGAACGAACGCATCCACGCCGAGGCCTATGCCGCCAACGCGCGGGCGCGCATCGTCGACGCCGACGGGCGCATCGAACGGCTGACCAACAACTTCCTCCACCTCTCCTTCAACATCGGCCCCACCCTCTTCCGCTGGCTCGCGGCGCACCACCCGCGCACCGCGCGGCGCATCCTCGCCGCCGACCGTCTCAGCGCCGAGCGCCACGACGGCCACGGCAACGCCATCGCCCAGGCCTACAACCACATGATCCTCCCGCTCGCCAACGCGCGGGACCGCCACACGCAAATCGCGTGGGGCATCGCCGACTTCCGCGCCCGCTTCGGCCGCGCCCCGGCGGGGCTATGGCCCGCCGCATGCGCCGTCTACCGCCGGACCGCCCGGTCCCCCACCGACCACCGGCTGCGCCTCCTCGCCCTCGCAC
>CAZKKD010000520.1:0-2245 GCA_964553265.1 uncultured Planctomycetales bacterium
GGCCAGGGACTCCAGGGGGAGTCCGAGGGGGCGGACCCCGTCGGGCCAGGTGATCTTCTTCCCCTCGTCGTGGCTGCGGCCGTGGTAGGCGATCGGCACCTCGTAGACCACGCAGTCGCGCTTCGCCACCTTGGCCGTGATCTCCGGCTCCAGCCCGAACCCGTGCGACCGGATCGGAATGGTCCGCAGCACCGAGGCGCGGAAGGCCTTGTAACAGGTCTCCATGTCGGTCAGGTTGAGGCCGGTGAAGAAGTTCGAGAGGTGCGTGAGGAAGAGATTCCCCAGCATGTGGTGGTACAACAGCACCCGCCGCTCCTCCGAGTAGGCAAAGCGGCTGCCGTAGACCACGTCGGCGTAGCCGTTCACCAGCGGCCGCAGCACGCGCGCGTAGTCGCCGGGGTCGTACTCCAGGTCCGCGTCCTGGAAGAGGGCGAACTCGCCCCGCATCTCCCGGATCGCGGTGCGGATGGCGGCGCCCTTGCCCTGGTTCTTCTCGTGGAGGATGACGCGCACCTCGGGATGGGCGTCGTCGAGTTCGGCCAGGATGTCGCGTGTCCCGTCGGTGGAGCCGTCGTCGACGAGGACCAGCTCCCGCCCGAGCCCCTCCGGCAGCGGCGCGGCCAGGACGCGGCGGACGCATTCGCGGACGAACGCGTACTCGTTGTAGACCGGCATCAGGACCGACAGGAGCCGGGACGATTCCGCGGGCGAAGCCATGGCCGTTCCCTCGTGTCGCGCAATACGGAAAAGCCCGGCCGTCGGGCCGGGCTCCGGTTGGAATTGGGGCGAGGAACGGGACTTGAACCCGCGGCCACCAGAGCCACAATCTGGTGCTCTACCACCTGAGCTATCCCCGCCGTGTCGAATTCCGCGCCGCGGACTCCTGCGCGGAAGGCGACACTATAGTTGCAGGGGGGCGCGTTTTCAAGAGGAATTCCGGACAAGGTGAACCTCGCCGCCGGCTTTTCGTTTGGTAGAGCGCGCCCCGGATCGTAAGATGAAGCTGGCCGGGCGTTTCGGCGGTGGGCGCCGGAGGGCGCGCCCCGCCTGGCCGTTCGGACATCGGGCGCCCCACATCGCTTTGCTTTGGAAAGGACGGCATGCCGGCACTCTTCCCCATCCCCGGACCGGGCCGCGGCCGCAACCCGCGGATGCGCCTGTTGCTCTACATCGGCCTCTTCGCCGCGGTGGTGGCGGCGCTCGTGCGGCTGCACGAACTGCGCTTCGCCGAGTCCGCCCCCGACGCGTGGCAGCACCAGAAGTACGAGGCCGCCGACCCGACCCCCGACCAGCCCAATCCGCTCGCGCCCCTGACGCCGATGCCGCGCTTCCTGGGGCGGATCGTCGAGGCCGACCTCCGCGGCGGGGACGAGGCCGCCGAGGCCGCGCACCACCTGGCCGCCAACGCCGAGGCCGTCCGCCTCTCGCTGGCGTACCTCAAGGGCATGACCGAGGACCAGCTCCGCGCCCGCGCCCGCGCCAACAGCCACTGGACCCACACGCGCGTCATGGAGCAGCCCGACCGCTGGCGCGGCGAGGCGCTCCACTTCTACGGCGTCGTGCTGAAGATCGAGAAAGAGGAGTTCCCCGACCTCCCCGCCGGCCTGACGAAGCTCTGGAAACTCACCGTCATGGACGCGCGGCAGAGCGGTTTCTTCACCATTCTCACGCCGCTGTTGTCGAAGCGGGTGAAGGTGAACACCTCCATCGCCACCGACGCGATCTTCCTCAAGCGCTACCCCTTCCGCAGCCAGCCGCGCGCCGACCGGGCGCCGTACTGGCAGTGGACGCCGCTGTTGGTGGCCGAGCGCGTCTACGTCCAGCGCGAGGCCTACCCGCCCCCGCCGCTGGTGAGCGACCCGACCGAAGAGCCCTTCGTCCTCACCGACACGGTGAACGAGCTCGACCCCGCCCTCCTCGAGCAGATCGCCCGCGCCGCCAAACCCGGACCGCCCCGGTCCGACGAAGAGAAGAGCGAGACCGAACGCCGCATCGAGGCGCTCAACGTCATCGGCATCGGCGGGCACGAGCCGGTCCGCCTCGAACAGGAGGTCCGCAACCTGCAGGCCGAGAAGCAGGCGCCCGAACACCCCTTCCAATACGTCCACCAGTTCAGCGAAGAGGAGGCGAAGGCGAAGGTCGACCCCCCGATGCTGTTCGAGAACCTCATGCGCGGCCGCCCCCCGCCCGACCGGACCCCCGGGCGCTGGACGGCGGTCCAGGCCCGCGTGCCCCCCGTCCAGCC
>CAZKKD010000520.1:2255-2694 GCA_964553265.1 uncultured Planctomycetales bacterium
GGGGAAAGCGATGCGCGACCCGCTGATGTCATTCGATGTGATGAGGCGCGGCCGGCGCCCGCCCGACTACGCGCACTGGCGCTGGACGGAGGTACAGGCCCGCGTCGAGCACGTCGGGCGCCACTACCTAAAGAACCACGACAGCGGCATCGAGCGCGTCTACGTCGTCATCGCGCAGGACGACGTCTACGCCAACCCCAAGTACCGCTGGGCCTTCGCGACGCTCAACCTGCCCCACCCCCTGCGGGAGGGCGACCCCATCCTCGTGCGCGGCGTCTTCGTCAAGTACTACCCCTACATCAGCAAGAAGCACCAGTACTACTGGACCCCGCTCGTCGTCGCGCGCTCGCTCGAGAAGCTCCCCCCGCAGACGATGGACGCGCCGGCCTGGCTCTACCCGGTCGCCACGCTCGTCATCCTCGGGGCGGGGGCCCCCACC
>CAZKKD010000521.1:0-2676 GCA_964553265.1 uncultured Planctomycetales bacterium
CACTCGATGTGCCAGCCGGGGCGCCCGGGGCCTTAGGGGCTCTCCCAGGCCGGTTCGCCGGGCTTGGAGGCCTTCCAGAGCGCGAAGTCCTGCGGGTGGCGCTTGTCGGCGTCCTGCTCGACCCGGTGCTCGGTGGCTTCGTCGTCGGCGGTGCGGCCGGAGAGCTTGCCGTACTCCGGAAAGGCGGTGACGTCGAACCAGACGCCGCGGTCCGTGCTGTAGGCTGCGCCCCGGTCCACGAGCTGCTGCACGAGGGCAATCATTTCCGGGATGTGCTCGGTCGCCTTCGGCCGGATGGTGGGGCTGCGGACGCCCAGGAGGGCCATGTCGCGCTCGTAGGCGTCCTGGTAGCGCTGGGCGAGGGCCGACCACGAGACGCCGAGCTCGTTCGAGCGCTGGATGATCTTGTCGTCGATGTCGGTGACGTTGCTGATGAAGAGCACCGCGTAGCCGGCGTACTCCAGGTAGCGGCGGATCGTGTCGAAGCAGACCGCCGGGCGCGCATGCCCGATGTGGCAGTCGTCGTAGACGGTCGGCCCGCAGACGTACATCCGGACGCGGCCGGGGTCGATGGGTTCGAAGGGGACCTTGTCGCGCTTCTGGGTGGCGTGGATGCGCAGGGATTCCATCGGGCTCTTCTCTTTCGGTTCAGGAGGCGGCGGACGGAAGCTCCCGGACGCCGGCCGGATGCAATGGAGAGAGCACGGAGGCGACGCGGGAGGACACGGCGGGGTGGAGCGTCAACACCAGCGGAACGCGTCCAGGCGGCGCGCAACCGCGTCCGCCGGGAGCCAGGCGGCGCCCGCGTCGGTCCACTCCGCGACGGGATGCCCCGCACCGGCGTGCCGCCGCAGCGCCTCGCCCACGGCGCGGTGGACGAGTTCGTCGAGGCCCTCGCCGTCGTGGTGAAACAGCGCGTGCACGTCCGTGGGTGCTTCGCCAACGCTCATGCGGTTCCATCCCCCTGGATGCGCCGCCACGTCGCCCGGTCGGTAACGATGGCCGTCTCCAGGCCCGATCCCCGGGCCAGGAGCCGCGGCGGTGCGGCGAGGGAATTATCGTAAAACCGCCACGTGGTTGTCAAGCGCTGATAGAGCGAGAAGAAGTTGGCCAGCCCGCGGTCGTAGCGCCGGCGGATCACCTCCAGCGGGATGTCGTGCCCGCCCAGGCGCACCCGGTGCGCCACGCGCGCCACGGCCAGGTCCGGGTGGCGGAGCCAGAGGAAGATGAGGTGGACGGCGTACCCCTCCCCGCGGAGGCGCTCCAGCCAGCGGGCGAAGCTGCGCGTGGCCAGCGTGGTCTCGAAGGCGAAGTCGCTGCGTTCGGCCGCCAGGGCGCGCAGGCGCAGGAGCATCGTCCTGGCGGCCGTGAGCGCGGCGGCGTCCGGGTCGTCGGGGCTCAGGTGTGCGGCGATGACGTCGGCGTTGACGTAGGGGACGCCGCCGAGGGCATCGTGGACCAGGACCGGTGCGAGGGTCGACTTGCCGGCGCCGTTGGGCCCGGCGATCACGATGGCGCTCGGCGTGTCCGTTCCCATGCGCTGCGTCTCCGGCCCGTGCCGCCGGGCGGTTCCGCCGGCGGCGGACCGGGACGGGCGGCGGCCCGCCCGTCCCGGCGCTTCCGGGTCAGATCTTGACCTTGATCTCCTTGCCGACCTTGGCGCTTTCGATGGCGCCGAAGACCATGGCGAGGCTCTTGATGTTGTCGTCGCCCCGGGTCTCGGGTTGCCGGCCGGTCTGGACGCAGCGGACGAACTCGCGCAACAGCCCGTCGTGGCCGCCCTGCTTGTCCTTCGGGGCCGACTTGGGGGCGGCGATCTCCTTCATGCGGTACGGTTCCTTCTTGGTCGGGGCCAGCGCCTGGGCCTGGATGCTTTCCGCGCCGTCCCAGCGGGCGCTTCCCTTGGTGCAGCCGAAGCGCCAGTCGCACTCCCAGGTGGTGCCGCAGCCCTGCGCGCACCAGCTGCCGCGGTAGGTGTAGACCATCCCGCCGCTCATCTCGAAGACCGCGACCGCCGAGGCGCCGTGCTTGTACCAGCTCCCCTTGGGATTGAACTCTTTGCAGTACACCTTCACGGGGTCCGCCTCGGTGAGGAAGCGCGCCATGTCGAAGGTATGAATCGCCATGTCGAGGAGGAGGACGTGCTGCATCACGTCCCGGAAGCCGCCAAAGTGCGGGCCGAGGTAGAAGTCGCAGTCGACGGTGTGCATCTCGCCCAGTTTGCCGCTGTGGAGCAGGTTGTGCACGCGGCGCGCCGCCGGCTGATAGCGGCGGTTCTGGATGACCGAGTAGATCTTGCCGGCCTTCTGCCCGGCTTTCACCATCTTGCGCGCATTGGCCATGCTGTCGGCCAGGGGCTTTTCGCCCAGCACGTGGCAGCCGTGCTTGAAGGCGGTGGTCACGACGTCGACGTGCGCCTCGGGAATGGTGCAGTCGAAGACGGCGTCGGGCTTCGTCTCCTTGATGACCTTCGCCAGGTCGGTGCCGGTTACCGCGTCGTCGAGGCCGTACTTCTCCTGGACGCGCGTGGTGTTTGCCTTCTTGAGGTCGACCAGCCCCACGATCTCCAGGTCCTTGATGTTCGCCGCTGGCGTGAGCCATGCATTGCTGATGCCGCCGCAGCCGGCGAGGACTGCCCTGACCGTCTTGCCCATGATGCGCCCTTTCTCCCTAAAA
>CAZKKD010000522.1:0-2674 GCA_964553265.1 uncultured Planctomycetales bacterium
AGTGCGGGCAGGTGATGCGGCCGTGATTGTTGCAGGTGCGGCAGGGAGGCACTTCGGCCGCGTCTGCGTACCCGGCAAGGGCGACGATACAGAGAACGGCCGCGAGGGCGGCGAAGGGGGACGGCAGGTGGCGCATGGGGGTTCCTCCCTGTCATGGACGGCCGAAGGGCGGCCGGGGTCAGCGTTTCAGCGTACGGACCATCTTCAGCAGACGTTCGCGCTCTTCGGGGGAGAGGTCCTGGACGAAGTCCTTCACCTTACTGATGTCACCCTGTTCGATGGCTTCCCGCAGGGCGCTGCCGTTGGGCATCTTCCGGATCGCCTTCAGGACGGCGGCGATGTCGGGCGCCCCTTCCACGCCGTCGGGCAGGAACTTGTCGGGATCCATGCTCTGCCCGAAGAGGCTGAGGCGCTCGCCTGCGCCGCCGCCGGGGGCTGCCCCGAGGCTGTCGCGGTCGACATAGACGATGCGCCCGTCGGGCGTCTCAAACTCCACGCTGTCCGGCGTGATGCTGCGGACGCGGATGTCGGCCCACCGGTCGCCCACGGCGAGCGTGAACATGTCCCCCCCGTCCGCGGGCGAGACAATGACCTTCATCGGGTTCGTGGCGCTGGCTTCCATGAAGCCGTGCACCGCCACCGGGAGCCGGTAGGGATCGTTCTCCAGCTCCTTCGGGGTGACGCGCTCGGGCGCCTCCGTGGTCGCCGCCGGGGGGGAAGGAATGTCCTCAATGTCGCGCGGCGGGGTGACGGATGTGGTGTGTTTGGGTGGGGCCTTCTCGGGGACGTTCTTGGGCGGGTCCTTGGTCGCGACGACGGCGCTCACCTTCTTTTCCGAAATGGCGGTGAGGACGAGCGGGACCAGGGGGTCACGGCCCTGCCCGAGCACGGACGCCGCGGCGAGGGGTTCGGCGAGGGGAGCGAGGTTGCCGGCCGGATCGGCCCGGGGGGCGGACGGTTCGCCCATTTCCGCCGGCTGCGGGGCCTGAAAGACGTAGGCGTAGGCCTGCCAGCCGCAGAGGAGGAGCACGGCGGCGAAGATGCCGCGTTCGAGGTTGAGCGTGCGGGATCCCACGGTTCGCCTCCCGTCGGGGACGCCTCCGAACGGCGTCCAGTACCAGTATAGCCATGGCGGCGGCGGGGGCAAGGGCAGAGTGGCGCGCCCCGTCCCGCCGTCGGTTTCTGTCGCGCACCCGCGTCGCGTTTCCGATGCATCCGGCGCGAAACTCAGTACACGGCCGGCCCCTGCGGGCGTTCCGGGGCCTCGGCCTCGTCCTTGGCCTCCGACGGCGCCGGTTCGTCCTTCGCCTTTTCCACGTCGTTGGCGACGAGCCGGGCCAGGCGAAGGCGTACCGTGTAGTAGTGCGTCGTCTCGGTCCGCAGCAGCTTGCCGCCGTCGGGCAATGCGATGGGGGGATGCCGGTGACGGCGGGCGTCCCGCTGGGGCGCGTCGGCGAGGATCGTCACCTCGTGGACGGCGTAAAAGGCGCCCGGCTGGCTGAACGTCTCCAGGAGACGCACAAGGCCCGGCAGCGAGAGAACGAGCTCTGCCTCGAGGGGGTGGCTGTCGAAGAAGGTCGGGACCGGTCCGGCCGGCCCGCCGCTGCCGGGCGCGAGGCGGACAATCTCCAGCAGGTTGGCCGGGCCGCCGTCGGGCTCTTCGCTGACGTTGAGCGTGAGCTCCACGAACTCGCGGACGAGCAGCATCTGCCGCAGCCACGACAGGTCCTGGGCGCGCGACTCCTCGAAGGTGTCGGGCAGTTCGTTGCCCAAAAGAAGGGCCGCCTGCTCGCTGAAGGCGACGCCGCGGTTGCCGGCCTGGCGCAGGAGCCGCTCGCGGAGTTGGCGGTATTCTTCGCGGACATGCTGCCGCAGGAGAGGTTCCTTTTCCGGTGGATACAGCGGGTCGGGGAAGGGGCGCGAGAGCCGCTCGACCAGCACCTGCAGGCGGTCGGAGAGTTCGGCGTTGCGCTGGTCGTAGATCTTCTGCAGGAGGCGGATCTTCGTGCCCCCGCTCTCGGGGAAGAACCGCTCCAGGTCGTCGCCGACCGCGGACTCGGTGTCCTCATGGATCTGCTGGACGGCTTCGGCGTGCGGGCCGAAGAAGACGAGATGCGCCACCAGCCAGAGGAAGAGGAAGCCTCCGGCGACGCCAATCAGAAAGCGATATTCTTCCCAGAACCGCATACAGCATCCTCTCCGGTCAGGGCAATCGGCATTCGAGGCCGAAGTGGTACGCCGGGCCGGGGTTCGGTTGCGGACTCACCTCGGCCGGGCCGGTGAAGAGCGGGGCCAGGCCGGTCGGGCTCTCCACCGGCCGGCCGAAGGTCTGCCGCACGGAACGGAAAAGCCCGTCGCTCGCCGCCGGCAGGTCGGTGACCAGCTTGGCGACGCGTTGGATGCCCCGCCGCTCGTCCGGCGCGAGGCAGTAGCCCTCCAGGACGAGGATGCGCCCGGTCCGGTTCGGCGTAACGCTGTCTTCCTCCTCGTCGTCGCCGCCGCGCCCCCGCCCGCGGCCGCGGCCCCGTCCGGACCCCTCTTCGCCCTCTTTCGCGTCGGGAGGCCGTGTGGTGTGGACCAGGCGCTCGGTTCGCAGGCCGACGAAGAACATGTCGCCCGGCGTATGGCGGCGAAGCAGGTCGATGCAGTGGAGCATTTCCGCGCCGGCCCGGCC
>CAZKKD010000523.1:0-2673 GCA_964553265.1 uncultured Planctomycetales bacterium
CGGGTCGATGTAGGTGGCGGGGTTGTTGTTGCAGAAGAGGTAGTTGCATGCGCCGTTGGGGTCGGTGATTCGGATTTGGGGATCGGGGGAGGTGAACAGGCCCCATTCCGGGATGTAGGTTCGGTGGCGGTAGTGGTAGTGCCCGGCGCGCTCGTCGTATTCGCGGCCGTGGAAGCGGTAGCGGTTTTCGACGGTTTCGAAGGAGTTTCGGGGCAGGAGGTTGCCGTAGGCGTCGTAGTCGTAGCGGTTGACGACGGCGCCGTCGGCGTCGACGACGGCCAGGACGCTGCCGACCTGGTCGACGAGGTAGTAGTACCAGTCGGTGTTGCCGGAGGATGCGTCGATGTCGACGAAGCCGATGCGCTGGTCGATGTCCTGGAGGGTCCAGTAGACGCGGGTGAAATCGACGGTGCCGTTGCCGTTTTTATCAACGAAGGCGGCGACGGGGTCCTCGCCGGTGTCGTAGACGAAGCGCCAGGCGGGGCCGCCGTTGACGTCGACGAGGACGCGTCGTCCGCGCCAGTCGTATTCGTAGTCGGCGCTGTTGGCGGTGTTGACGGTGTCGGTGTATTCGACGAGGCGCCCGGCGCCGTCGTAGCGGTAGCGGTAGTCGCGCCCGGCGACGGTGCGTTCGGTGACGCGCCCGGCGGCGTCGCGGACGGTGGTTTCGAACTCGAATTCGACCGCGCCGATGGAGGGGTGGGTCTTGTGCCGGCGCCAGCCGTTGAGGTCGGCGTCGAAGCCGGGCATGTCGACGCCGTTGGCGACCAGCGGGCTGGCGACGTCGTTGGTGAAATGACGTCCGGGGGCGAGCAGCGGGTTCGCGCTTTGATGGTTCGCGCCGGCGAACGGGGGAACGACGGGATACCAGCTGTTGTAGTCGCTGTCGGGAGCGGCGCCGGCGACGGTGACGGCGTCCTCGGCGGGGGGACCCGCCCGGTTGAGGACCAGGTTGTTGCGCAGCTTGGCGTTCGGGGAGTTGTCGAGCAGCAGGGTCGGGGCGTCGGTTGCGTCGCGGTAGTCGAAAGTGTTGCCGACCAGGAGGGCGTCGGGGCAGTCGCGGACGGTGACGTCGGTCTCGAGGATGCAGCCGGCGAGCTGCGGGCCGGCGGCGTCCTCAAACCGGACGGTTCCGGCGCCGCGGGCGCGGGCGCCCTGCAGCCGGACGTGGTCGATGCCGTCGACGGTGAAGGGGGCCTCCACGGCGAAGCCGCGGTCGGTGATGTTGCGGATGATCAGGGGGTTGTCGACGGTGGGGTTGAGCCAGTTGATGTCGGTGTTGTAGATGTCGGCTTTGTCGATGACGAGGCTGCCCGCCGCATCGGTTTCGGTCATGCCCAGGGCGAAGGCGTCGAATTGGGTTCCGGCGGGTACGTTGATAAGGGGGAAGGCGCCGACGTTGACCGCGTCCAGCCACCAGTGGAAATCGGCGAGGGTGCCTTTGTCGTCCCGGATCGTGTAGACAAGGCGGAGCCGGTGCCAGGTGTTTTCGGTTACGGTGCGGCTGTTGCCGGCCTTCATTTGCGGGCCTCCGCCGCCGGTGTCCGTACAGAATCGGGCCGCGATGTCGGCGGTGCCGTCGGCGTTGCCGACCACGCGGAAGTCGACCAGGGTCCGGGTGCCGTCGCGCAGGCGGCTGAGGGTGAAGGCGTCTCCCGCCGCCGGTCCCGCGGAGTCCACGTAGAACCAGAATTCCTGACCGAAGGCGTCGCCTGCGGGGGTGGCCTGTTCGATGTAGGCCTGGTCGCCCGCGTTGGAGACGTCGAATCGCGGGGCGAAGCCGGCGGTCCCGAGGCGGATGGCGGTTTGCGCCGGATCAACGGCGCCCAGGCCGGCCTCGTAAACGTCCCAGGATGCCAGAGTCCCGTCGTCGAAGTTGTCCGCAACCCCGACTGCGGACGATGTCGGCGGGGACAGGTTGACGGGGTTGGAGAGATCGCCCCTGATTAGGATTACGGCGGGGCGCGTGAACGCGGCGCCTCCCCGATTGTCGTACACACCCGCGACGGCTTCCTCGACCGTGGCGTAGTCGGCGGGCACGCGGTAGAAGGTGTTGTCCTCGTAGGGGGCGCGCAACTTGTCGCCGAGCACCGCGTTGCGGATTGTCTCGACCGCGCCGCCCGCGGAGCAGACGAATTCCGCGCGCCGCCCGTTCAAGGTGTAGGAGGTGCGCACGCCGTCGGCGCGGTATTCGTACTCGGCAACGCGCCCCGGACGGCTCTCCTCATCGATCCAGCCGACGTTGTTGACCGTGTAGGAGTCGGTGACGCCCAGATCGGAGCGGCTGCGGGAGGTCACGAAGCCGGAGCCTGCCGCGCGCGGCGAGGCCACGGTCATGACACCGTGATCGATGCTGGTGATTTCCTTCCAGTCGTTGTGACTGAAGGTGGAGTCGGGGGTGTTGGGGGGGCGCTGGATGCCGCTGACGCGGAAGTGGTCGAGGAGGGTGAATTCGCAGATGAGGCCGTCGCCGTCGACGTCGCCGTCGAGGTCCAGCGTGCTTTTGGTCATGCGGTAGATATCGTTTCGGGGTCGAGTGAGAGTAAAGATGCTGTTTCCGCCCCGCTTGAGCTTCAGGGTTCGCGCGTAGCCGGCGTTTTCGGGCGTGATGTCGAGATTGACGGTCCCGGCGAAGGAGGCGGTGTTGTCGGTAATCGATTTGACGTGCTTGGC
>CAZKKD010000524.1:0-2630 GCA_964553265.1 uncultured Planctomycetales bacterium
CCGCGTGGTCGACCAGCCGTCCGAGCGCGGCCCAGATGCGGTCGTCCAGCACCTCGTCGGCGTCGAGGACGAGGAGGATCTCCCCGTCGCGGAGGTGTGCGAGGGCGGCGTTGCGCTGTTCGGTCTTGTCGGTCCAGAAGCCGCGGACGAGCGTAATCTTCCCCGCCGGATCGGGATGGGATCGGATGCGCTCGATCGTGGCGTCGACGCTGCCGCCGTCGGCGTCGGTGAGCCCCAGCGCCCGGGTGAGCGGATTCCCCCCCTCCAGGATGACGATGCGGTCGGCCACCGCGTAGACGCTCTCCAGGGCCGCGTCGACGTACTCCTCTTCGTTGAGCGCCAGGATGCAGGCGACCACCGGCCCGCCGTAGGGGTCGCGGCCGCGCGCCTTTGCGTAGCGGTAGACATGCCCGGGCGCGACCCAGCGGTCGAGAAAGCGCGCGCGGTTGGCCTCGTAGTGCGGGTGGCCGGTCGCGCCGGCGTGGTTGGCGTCATGGCGCACCACGCTGCCGGGGGTGTAGCGAATCCGCCAGCCCCGGCTGCGCAGCCGCAGGCAGAGATCCGCGTCCTCGAAGTACCCCACGCGGAAGCCCTCGTCCAGGCCGCCGGCCCCGGCGCAAGCGGTCCGCCGCAGGAGGAGGCACGAACCGGTCAGCACGTCCCGCTCGCCCGGTTCGCGCAGGTACGGGTCGTCGGTCCAGACCGGCCGGCCGCGGAAGAGATGCTCGCAGCAGCGGGTGCGGGGGTCGTACTCGCTCCCGCAACTGTGAATCGCCCCGTCCGCGCCCTCGAGCTGCAGCCCCCCGGCCGCGCCGACGTCGGGCGCGGCATGGACCGCCTCGACGAGCGGGGCCAGGAAGTCGCCGAGCGCCACCACGTCGGCGTTGAGGAGGCAGAGGAGCGGCGCGTCCCCCAGCGCGGCGGCGGTGTTGCTTGCGTGCGCGAAGCCGGTGTTCCGCGCGAGCCGGACGCAGCGGACCGGCGTCGTCTCCGGCAGGTGGCGGCGGAGGGCCGGGCGCGGGTCCCAGCCGTCGCCGTCGACCACGCAGAGCAGCCGGAACGGCGTCGCCACCTCCGCGAGCGAACGCAGCAGCCGCGGAAAGTGATCCGCCGAGCGGTAGAGCGGCACGCAGAGGTCCACCGCCGCGCCGCCGGGGTCGCGGTCGAGCAGCACTTCGGCTTCGGGGTCGAGCATCGTCATCGTCGCCTCCGGGGTCGGCGCCGCCCCGGACGGGGGAGGCGCGGAAGAACAAAACGGCCGGTCGGGAGCGGGCGCGCGCCGCGTCGTCGCCTCGGCGATCGCTCGCGGTGCGGACTGCCCCGGGCGGAGCGCCTCGACGCGCCGCGCTCCCGCCGGCCGGGGAGGGTGCTGTCACGCCGTCCTCTCCCGAAGAAGAGACGGCGGCCGTCGATCCGCTAGCCGGTGACGCCGGTTCCGCGGACGAAGGCTTCGTTCAGGCCCACCTTGCCGTCGACGCGCTCCCAGACCTTGATCCAGGTCTGGTGGTTGGCGAAGGCGTCGCCGCCGTCGTTGGTGGACTCGATCCCCATCTCGCCCCGGTCGAACCAGAGGTACTGGCCGAGGTCGCCGAAGAGGACGGTGTGGTCCGGGAGGTCGTCCTGCTGCGCGACGGGGTAGCCGAGGATGCGGCTCTCGGGCAGGCCCGCCACCACGTCGCGGACGAAGATGGGCCGGTCCTGGCTGTCGGTGAGCCCGTAGATGCGCTGAAGGTTGGCGCCGTTCATCACCCAGCGCGCGCCGCGGCGGTACTTCTTCTTCAGGCTCTGCTCGATCTCCACCAGCGCGGCGAAGGTGAGCGAGCCGGAGATGGCGACCGCGCCGATCCCGTCGCTGGAGTAGATGCCGTACGGCTCGTCGCTCCCGTCGCCGACGGCGATGACGCGGTCGCGCTCGCGGGCGATGGCCTCGCGGAAGAGGCCGGTGACGAACTCGACGACCGACGGGCCGCTGTCGGCCACCAGCTCGCGGCTGAGCTTGCTGATCGCGTCGGCCCGCTTCAGCGACCAGGTGGTCTGGCCGAGGACGGGGTGGGTCGCGCCGAAGCCGCCGCCCTCGGCGGTGGCGCCGGCGTTCCAGGTGATGCTGATGTCGGTCCCGAGGTTCGGAAGCGATCCGGTGTCGGTGACCACCGGCACCTGCCGGACGTGCGGGGCGAGCTCGGCGAGGTCGGGCAGGCGGCGGATCACCTCGGCCCGGAAGCCGGCGGGCACCAGGTAGCCGCCGGCGGCGCCGGCGCCGGCGGAGAGGTCCTTGGCCGCGAGGCGGTCGCCGGCGAGGACGGCCTTGAAGAAGCGCGCCTCGCGCTCGCCCGCGGGGTCGGCCTCCGCGGCGCCGAAGACGCGCGGCGCGGCCCCGGCCGGGGTGCGGTCGAGCCGGCGGACCGCCTCGGCCGCCTTCGCGGCGACGGCGGGCTGCACGGTCTCGCCCAGGCGGGCGAGGAAGCTGTCGAACTGTTCGTCGGTGAGCTGGACGGTATCGTCCATGGGTCGGTCTCCTGTCCAAGACGGTGCATCGAAAACGGGATGGAACGCGCGTTCGGGACCGAACGCGTCTCCGGTCAGGCCAGCCGCCCGCGGGCGGCGGCGACGGCGCGGTCGGGCTCGCGGCG
>CAZKKD010000525.1:0-2625 GCA_964553265.1 uncultured Planctomycetales bacterium
GGTCGCGGGCCTCCATGCTGGTCGCGCCGACGCGATCGGCCGTCTCCACCGCTTCGGGCGGGGCGTCGTCGACGAGGACGAACTCCACCCGCTCTTCGTCCTTCGCGGCCGCCGTCCGGGGCCAGCCGAGTTCGTGCAGCGTCGGCAACCGGTCCAGCAGCTCCGCGAGGACGAGGCCGCCGAGGAAGAGGCTCACCAGGAGCACCGCCCAGAGGAAGGCGACCCCGTGCGCGCCGCGCCACCTGAGCGGCGCATCCCCCGGATCATAGGCGAACGCGGACGTGCGCATCGGAGCCCCTCCGGCGGGAGCGGCCGCCCGGCCGGTCAGGACTCGGCGGCGGGGGCGGGTTCGGGCGCGGCGGCGTCGACGGGGAGCTCGGCCTGGACGCGGATGGCGCGCTCCAGTTCGGCGCGGAGGTCGGGGTGTTCGCGCAGGAAGGCGCGCGCGTTCTCGCGGCCCTGGCCGAGGCGCGTCTCGCCACAGGAGAGCCAGGCGCCGGCCTTCTCCACGAGCCCGCAGGCCACCCCGAGGTCGAGAAGGTCGCCCTCCAGGCTCACCCCGTGGTTGTAGAGGATGTCGAACTCGGCCACGCGGAACGGCGGGGCGACCTTGTTCTTGACCACCTTGACGCGGGTGCGGTTGCCGACGGCCTGCTCGCCGTCCTTGAGCGTGCCGATGCGCCGGACATCGAGGCGCATCGAGGCGTAGAACTTGAGCGCATTCCCGCCGCTGGTGGTCTCGGGGCTGCCGAACATGACGCCGATCTTCATGCGGATCTGGTTGATGAAGACGACGGTGCAGCTCGTGCGGTTGATCGCGGAGGTAAGCTTGCGCATCGCCTGGCTCATGAGCCGTGCCTGCAGGCCCACGTGGCTGTCGCCCATCTCGCCGTCGATCTCCGCCTTCGGAACGAGCGCGGCGACGGAATCGACCACCACGATGTCGACAGCGTTGCTGCGGACCAGCAGGTCGCAGATCTCCAGCGCCTGCTCGCCGCAGTCGGGCTGGCTGACGAGGAGCTCCTCCAGGTTCACCCCCAGCCGCCGGGCGTAGGCGGGATCGAGCGCGTGCTCGGCGTCGATGAAGGCGGCGGCCCCGCCGGCCGCCTGCGCGCTGGCGACGGCCTGGAGGGCGAGAGTGGTCTTGCCGCTCGACTCGGGGCCGTAGATCTCCACGATCCGCCCGCGCGGCAGGCCGCCGACGCCGGTGGCGATGTCGAGCGCGAGGGATCCGGTGGGGATGGTGCGGCAGGCGACCTGGAATTCGGCGCCGAGGCGCATGACCGAGCCCTTGCCGAACTGCTTTTCGATCTGCGACAGCGCCCGGTCCAGCGCGCCCTGGCGCGCTTCCGTGACGCTCTTCTCGTTCGCCATGCCGTAAGGTCCTCCGCTGTCCGGCGTCCGCAGCCGTTGCCTGGGATCGTACCGGTCGCGGGGGCCGAATGCAAGGTCGGGACCGCGCGGGGACGCCGGGCGCCGCCCGATACGACGGCCTCGCTTCTTTTCAAGATGGACCAAGCTGCCTGCGGCGAGTCTACCGGTTGATGATGCCGCCGCTGCCGTCGGACATGAGGTAGGTGCGCAGGTCCACGTTGGTGCGGACCCCGGCGGGGGTGACCATCATCTGGTCTTCGTGCCCGAAGAAGCCCTCCTCCGTATCGCCGACGCGCTTCGGGTCGACGCAGGTGGTCAGGAGCGCCCGGCCGTGGTCAAGCCGCGTGCGGAAGTAGCTGCCGCCCTCCTTCTTGGACGTTTCGTCGCGGATCTCTTTCACCGCGTCGCTGGCGGAGTGGTGGTCGAAGACGCGCCAGTCCTGCAGGTAGAGGTAGCCGAAACCGTCGTTGCCGTTCTGCGCCACCGGGGCCATCGGGCCGAACCAGCGGTACGGGAAGTAGATTTCCTCGTCGCTGATCCGCAGACCCCACTCGTAATCGGAGTAGTGCAGCCGCCAGCCGTAATAGTAGCTGGTGCCGTCGCTGCGGTAGTACCTTTCCCGGACGAAGGGGCAGAAGGCGTCGGTCCGCGCGTCGAGGACGCCGGCGGTTTCGAGCGCATCGATCCAGACCCGGTCGAGCCCGGTGCAGTAGTGGTTGGCCTCGGCGGCGGGCTGGCAGAAGGGAAGGACCGCGTACTCGTTGGCGTACAGGTTGACGCGGATGCCGAGCTGCTTGTTGTGGTTCATGCAGGTGAGGATGCGCGCCTGGGTGAGCGCGTTCTCGAGCGCCGGCAGGAGGAGCGCGGCGAGAATGCTGAGGATGGCGATCACCACGAGGAGCTCAACGAGGGTAAACGCGCGAGGCCTTCGAACCCATCCGCGTCGTGCCGCGTCGCGATCAACCATTGCACACCCCGCTTTCCCGGTCTGCCCTGCCCATGGGCGAATGGGAACGACGAACACAGCGTCCCCTTTGAAGATAGCACCCCACCGGGCGCGGTCAAGCGCGGAGCGGGGATTACTCGGCGGGGGCGACGTCGGCGGCGGGGGCCTCTTCTTCGGCCGCGGCGGCGGTCGGGGGCGGCAGGATTTCGAAGGTGAGCGCGTTGCTCCAAAGCGTTCCGGTCCAGCCCTCGCCGGCCTTCTCCTCGTAGAGATACCGGACGGTGTACCGGCCCGGCGCGCCGAGC
>CAZKKD010000526.1:0-2615 GCA_964553265.1 uncultured Planctomycetales bacterium
CATGGCCGTGCTCGCCTTCGCCGGCGACCGCATCGTCGGGGCGTCGACCGGCGTCAGGTCCACGTCCACCGACAAGCCGTGGAAGCTGTCGCGGAAGAACTCGCGCTCGCCGGATCCGACGAAGCCCACCAGGCGGACGTGCGTACCCAGCGTACCGAGAACGCGCGCCACGTTGGTGGCCTTGCCGGCCGGATGGCAGGAGACCAGGCGCGCGCGGCAGTGCTGCCCGACGGCGAAGCCGGGCGCCTCCAGGACGCGGTCGATGGCGGGATTGAAGCCGACGCAGGTGATCACGGCAGGTCCCTCCCCTGGCGCGGACGCGGCCCCCGGGCCGGCCTCCGGCGGCGGCGGCGGGCGCCGGTCAGCGGTCTCCGCGCAGGAGCGAGAGCGCTTCGGCGCGGGTGGCGGGGCGCTCGCGGAAGACGCCGCGCACCGCGCTGGTGACGGTCTGCGATCCGGGGCTCTTGATGCCGCGCATGGTCATGCAGAGGTGTTCGGCCTCGACGACCACCATCACCCCCAGCGGTTCGAGCGACCGCATGATCGTGTCGGCCACGTCGGTGGTGAGCCGCTCCTGCAGTTGCAGCCGGCGGGCGTGAACCTCCACGACCCGCGCAATCTTCGAAAGCCCCATGATGCTCCGCTGCGGCAGGTAGGCCACGTGCGCCCGGCCGAGGAACGGCAGCAGGTGGTGCTCGCAGACCGAGTAGAACGGGATGTCCCGGACGAGCACGATCTCGTCATGGGTCTCCTCGGGGATCTCCTTGATGAGCGCCGCCGGGTCGGCCCCGATGCCGCCGAAGATCTCGGCGCAGAGACGGGCGACCCGGTCGGGCGTCTCCTGCAGGCCGGGGCGGTCGGGATCCTCGCCGATGCCGTCGAGAATGAGCCGGACCCCGTCGCGGATCTTGTCGCTGTCCATGCCGCCTCCAAGCGACGCCTGCGCGCCGGTCAGCCGTTGACGATGTCGAAGTAGTGGGCGAAGAAGCGGTCGGCCTCGACGGTGACCGCCACCTCGTGCGGGCCGTCGGCGTCTGCGGTCCAGGCGGTGAGGCCGGCGGCGAGGGGGCTTTCGCGCTCCACCTCCACCCGGCCCCGGGCCCACCCGCAAAGAGCGTCGTCGAAGACCAGCGCGGCGGCCAGCGGGTCGTGAAAGGTGATGCGGTCGACCTTGTCGAACCAGACCTCGGCGAAGTCGCGCACCGGCTCGAGCACCGGCGCGGTGAAGCGCTGGCGCACCTCGTCCGCCGAGAGCGTCACCTGCCGGGTGACGCAGATGCCCACCGAGCGGTGCACCGCCGGCCGGGCGCGGTAGACGATGGCCGCGGCGTGCGGGTCGCAGAGGATGTTCCACTCCGCGAGGCCGACGTTCGGGATGGGCATGGTGAAGCGACCGCCCATCAGGACCAGGCCCTTCAGGAGCGACGGGATCTCCGGGTCGAGCGCGAAGAGGAGCCCGATGTTGGTGAGCGGCCCGATGGGGAGAAGCGTGATTTCGCCGGGGCGCGACCGGATGGTCCGCCGGAGCCACTCGACCGCGTGCTCGTCGCCGAAGTCGCGATCGCGCGGGCGGTCGGCCAGGGCGGCGGCCTGCGGGGCGCGGGGCTGCTTCGGTTCGACGAAGAGCGGATCGGCGGTCCCGACGCGAATCGGCACGTCGTCCCGGCCGACATGGCGGCACATGGCGCTCGCCATCTCGGCGCGGGCGCGCGGCTCGCCCGAGACGGTGGTGACGCCGACGAGTTCGCAGTCCGGCTGTTGCAGGAGGTACGCCAGCGCCACCGCGTCGTCGATGTCGCTGCCGATGTCGGTGTCGAGGATTACGGCTTCGGCCATGGTCGGGTTCCTTCTGTGGTTGTCGTGCGGCGGCCCCGGGGCGGCGGCCCGGCCTTCAGGTGTCGATTCCCTGTGCGTTGAGGGCGGTGCGGGCCTCTTCTTCCGTGCCGAAGACCGGCACCACTTCCAGGAGGCCGGCGAGGCGGAAGGGCTTGGCCTGCTGTTCGCTGGCCAGCACCAGCCCGAAGACCACGCCGCGGTCGCTGGCGACCTTGAAGTAATACCCGATCGCCGCGACCGCAAAGCTGGCGAGGTAGGTGACCTCGGTCAGATCGAGGACCACCGCCCGGTGGCGCTCCTCCACGATGACGCGCTCCAGGAGTTCCTGCAGCTCGTCCCGGTAGACGTTGCCCAGGTCCCCCTGCAATCCGACGAACAGGGCATCGCCCTCGGTCCGCAGATCGCTGGTGAACGCCCAGAGCTTGCGCGCCATGGGGCCTCTCCGTCCATCGGCCGGTCCGGTCTGTCCCTATTCGCGCCGGTCGCGGCCTCCGCGTCCGCCGCCGCCGCCGCTGCGCCGCCCGCGTCCGCCGCCGCCGCCGCCGCCACCACGTCGGCCACCGCCCTCGCCACCCTCGCCGGCTTCGTTCGCTTCGGCGCCTTCGGCCTTCGGCACGAGGGCCTCGCGGCTGAGGCGGATTCGGCCGGTGTCGTCGACCTGGGTGCTCTTGACGCGCATCGGATCGCCCGACTTGACGACGTCGTGGTTGTTCCCGGCGTAGCCTGGGTCGCGCCCGCTGGTGTGCACCATTCCCCCGCCGCCGGGGGCGCTCTCGACC
>CAZKKD010000527.1:0-2614 GCA_964553265.1 uncultured Planctomycetales bacterium
GCGGTCGAGGGATTGGGGGACGTCGCGGCGTGCAGGGGAGACGCCACCTGGCCGCTGGGGCGGCAGGACGAATACCGGGCGGTCTGCAGCGACCTCGAGGCGCTGGCCGCCGTCGCGGCACGCCCGGGGGATCCGGGGGCCGCCGACGCGCTGGCGGAACTCACTCGCGCGCTCGCCGATGATCGCGTCATCCCCGAACTGCCCGACCTGCCGCCCTTCAGCGCGCAGGCGCTGGCGGCGCTGCGGCGCACCTTCCGCGCCACCACCGAAAGCCGCGACCCGGCCGTCTGGCGGGGTGTCCAGGAACGCTGGCTGGCCGACCACGCCGCGGCGCCCCGGCCCGTCATTCCCCTGACCGATGCAGCCACGCCGCGCCCGGTTGCGCCCTGACGCACCCCCGCCGGGGGATTGCAACCCTCGCCAGCCGCCGCATGCCCGGCCGCAGCGCGCCCCCCCCAGACGCCGTATCCCTCCCGCTCAGAACGAACTCTCCCGCACCAGGACCATGTAGACATAACGCAAGCCATCGACCAGGTAGCTGCGGGGACGCGAATCGGCCATCAGCGTACCGGTCCGCCCCGGGGCCAGGCCGGCGGGGTTCTCCTCGAGGCGCAGGTTGACGCGATAGTGCGTCCGGGTGAGGATGAGGCGCTCCCGGTCATCCCGCCGGACGTCCAGCGGTCCGCCGGCCGCCACGGTCAGGCTGCGGAACTCGGTGACGTCCCCGCCGCGCAGCGGGCTGATCCCCTCCACCCGGCAGGGCGCCGGCCGCGCTTCGCCGGTCGGGACAAACCACGCCCGGTCGCCGACCTGCAGGTGGCGGAGATCCCGCTCCTCCACCAACGCCACCAGGCGGAGCGCGCCCGGCGTCTCGATCACGCCGAGGGGGCGGTCCTCCTCCACCGGCATGCCTTCGCGCAGGTCCTCGTCCCACCGCACCACGGTGCCCCCGACGGCCGCGCGCAGACAGCACTGCGCCTCGGCCTCGTGCAGCGCCGCGCGCTGGGCCGTCACCTTGGCGAGTTCTTCCAGCCGTTGCGCCTGGAGGCCCATGTCCTCGTCGCGCTCGGACTCGGCCAGGGCGTTCAGCTCCGCGCGGAGAGCCGCCTCCTCGTGCGCCAGGACACGACGGCGCGTTTCGAGATCCGGATCGTGGATGGAGAGGAGCGTCTCCCCCGCCGCCACCGTCGTCCGCGGCTTCACGTTCAGCGCACGGACAAAGCCTCCGCGCGGCGCATAGAGCACCTGCCGCATCTCGGCGCGCGCCAGCGCCGGCAGCCGCAACGTCCGCGGCAGCGGCAGCGCCGCCCACAGGATCACCGCCGCCAGGACCAGGCCCGTCACGATGGAGCGGGGGTTGAAGCTGAGCGAGTCGCGCAGGCGCACCAATGCACGCACCTCCTGGATGGCCGGCCGCATCAGGAAAAACCAGATCTCCCCCGCGAAGAGGAGAACGCCCACCGCCTTCGTGAACTTGTAGTATACCAGAACCGCAATCCCGAGATAGAGAAAGAAGCGGTAGATCCACGCGTAAATGGCGTAGACCAGCATCCCCACCAGGCGCCGCCGCGGCAATCCCGGTTCCGGCGACGGCCGCCGCAGGCCCAGGAGCGCCCGCCGCAGCCACCAGCGCGCCACCGCCGTCGCGCGTGAGCGCAGGTTGTCCACGTTCCACGCATCGGCGAGAAGGTAGTAGCCGTCGAAGCGCATCGCCGGGTTGAGGTTGACGACAAGCGTGCTGATGAGCGTCGAGGTGCAGAGGATGAAGAAGACGTCCCGCAGCACCGTCCCCGGCGCGGCGACGCACCAGAGAAAGAGGCTCACCGCCGCGACCGTCAACTCCGCGGCAATCCCCGCGAAACCGATCAGGAACCGCTGCCACCGTCGCCGCAACCGCCAGGCGTCGGTGACATCGCTGTACGGCACCGGCCAGAGCACGATGAAGGCGATCCCCATCGTCCGCACCCGCACGCCGAAGGATCGCGCGACAAAGGCATGGCTGAACTCGTGGATCAGCTTGATGCCGGTGAGCGCCACCGCATAGGCGAACGCGCCCTCCCAGTTGAAGAAACGCGGGAAGCTGTGGAGAAACCGGTCCAGCCGCCCCGGCAGGAGCAGCAGCCCCAGCACCCCCAGCACCGCATACAGCACAAACGCCCACCGCGACGCCAGCACGCGCACCCGCGGCAGCCACCGCCCCAGAAACGCGTGCGGCCGCAACAGCGGCACCCGGAAGTAGAGGTAATTGCGCAGAAGCCAGGTGAGCGGATTCGTCTGCCCCGCCCGCCAGCGGCGGATGAAGCCGTCCGCCCGCGGCCGGGGCGGCGCGGCGGTCAGGTTGTTGCGCACCGCATCCGCGCAGAGCGCCTGCAGGTCCTCGCGCGAGGCGCGGACCGTGGTCTCCCGCCGGAGTGCGGCGTCCACTTCCGCGAGGGTCGCGTCCCCCCGGAGCCGGCGCAGCACCTCGGCCTCGGCCCAGCCGACCTTGCTGTACCGCCCCGAGACCGGGTCGAAGATGTTGTAGGTGGGCGAACCGTCCGGCTCTGCCGGCCCCTCGTAGAACTCCAGGTCGCGCCGCAGCGGCGGCAGCGCCTGGTCCCCCGCGTCACCGCCC
>CAZKKD010000528.1:0-2604 GCA_964553265.1 uncultured Planctomycetales bacterium
GCGAGCCCCCGGACGAAGACGTCGTCGGGGTCGGCGCCGGCTTCGCGGACCGCCTTCCCGTCGAACTCGGCGATGAAGTCGTTCCAGAGGTGCAGGTTCCCGAGGCGCGTGGCGATGCCGGGGCCGTTGCGGTGCACGCCGAAGACGCCGGAGTCCTCGCCGCAGTAGACGTACCCCACCCGCTGCATCTCGGCGATGAGCGAGAGGTGCGCGTGGTACTGGCTCTCGATGCTCGACCGCGGCGTGACGGCCGGTCGCTGCCCGCCCAGCAGATGGGTCTGGTCGGCGGTGGCGCCCCCCTTGCCCTCGGGGTCGGCGTTGAAGCGCCAGTCGAACTTGTCGCTTGAGAGATTGAACGAACTGTCGAGAAAGATCTCGCTCACCCCCACCTCCTCCAGCAGGCGCGTCCAGGCTTCCATCCAGTAGGCGCGCACCACCGGGTCGCGCAGGTTGAGGCAGCAGAAGTTGGGCGCGTAGTGATCCGCCTCGATGGCGCCGTGGCTGTTGATGACGAAGGGGCGGTCCGCCGCCTGCAGCGCCTCCATGATCGAGCCTGCCTCGGGGAGGTGATCGATCCGCTTCGGCTCGCCGTTCTTCTGGGCGAACTTCCAGGTCAGCGTGCTGATGCTGGTGTTGCCCCACATGCCGACGCGCACGTTCCGCGCCGCCGCGTCGTCGCAGAAGGCCTTCAGGCGATCCTCGCCGACGCTCTCGGCCACCTTGTAATCGACGGTGCAGCACATGTTGCCGACGCCCCAGGTGTTCATGTTGTTCTGGAAGTGGTTGGCGAGCTCGATCAGCTCCACCCCGGCGTCGGCCAGCGCCGGCAGCCCCTCGCGCCGGTAGAGGTCGAGGTCGGCGTCGGTCCACTCCTCGATGCCGCCGTAGACGGGGACGAACTCCCGCCGCAGGCCGCCGGCGGCATGGAGCGTATCGTAGACGAGGTCGACCATCCCGCCGTAGACGTTGGCGCGGTCGACGTGGTCCAGCGTCCCGGCATGGAAGAGCACCTCCATCGGTCCGGTCGCAAAGGTGTCGGCCAGGTCGCCGCAGTGTTCGTGCGCGTGGACCAGCTCGTCGGCGCCGCGCTGCTTCTCCAGGAGCGTGCGGATGTGCCGCAGTTCCGGGCACCAGGTCAGGAGCACCCCCGCGTCCGCGGCCGTCATGGTGAAGCCCTGCAGGTGCGTCTGCAGCGGCAGGAACTGGAAGATGTTGGGGTTCGTGCACGTCTCCAGGTACCACTCCGTCGAGTAGTGGTCGTCGACCGATTCCATCCGCGCGATGGGCGGGCAGTTGCCGTTGCGCATCCACCACTCGTTGCCCACCGCGTGGCCCCCGATCTCCCACGTGCCGCGCTCGCGGATCAGGTAGACGGGGATCGACGACGACGCATAGTCGTAGCGGTACGAGAAACCGACAAAGCGCCGGCCGGCAATGGTGCGCTCGACCGGCTGCAGTTCGAGCGTAAGCGTGGTGTCCTCCGCGTCCCGCATCCCTTCCGACCAGTCGCCGACCACCACGTACGGCCGGCACTCGTGGAGCTGCCAGTCCATCGGTCCCTCCGCGAGCGCCCGCATGGCGAAGGAGAGACGGACCCCCGTTCCCGACGGCGCCTGCCCGACGAGGCGGTAGTCAAACAGGCGCACGCCCCAGGGGTTGCGGATCTCCGCGAACATGGGCCGGCGCCCGCTGCGGAGCAGGGTCTCGCCCGCGCGGACCTCGCCGAGCCCGAGAAAGTGCTCCCCGTCCGAGCGCGTCTCGATGCGGACGCCGTTGTCAAAGGCAATGGCGGGCGCGTCCGCGCCGGCCGTGACGCTGGTGCATGCTTCGGTCTGGCAACCCATGGTGCTGTCCTTTCGCTGGAAATCTTGTCCCCGTGTCCATTCGGCCGAGGCGCTGATGGCCACGCCGACCGTTCCTTTTCCTGCAAACTCCGCCCATGCGCGCGGCAGTTCGTTTCGTTTCTTCCACCAGCGCACGCCCGCCAGTCGCCACCGGTCGGCGAACGTCGCACCATCACCCGCCCGCGTACGGCGTCCAGTCGCCCCGCCGCGGCCCGCTCGGGAGGTTCCCCGGCGAAGCGAACCAGTAGTCGAGCGACCGCGCCGGCGGCTGGTCGCCGTCCGGCCAGTACATGCGGTACTGCCCGCCGACCCAGCGGTCCCCGAACGGAACCCACTCCCCGCTTCCGTCGGCGCGGAGGGCATTCCCCCCGTCGAGCGGGTGGTTGGCGTAGTGGATGAAGACCCAGCTGCAGGTGTTCGGCTGCTCGGGCAGCATGTCGGCGAGGAGAAAGAAGTCCGGCTCCATCAGGTCCTCGCGCACCCGGTACGTCGTCCAGTACGCGGGCGCGCCGATGTGGTGAAAGACGTTCGCCGTCCCCGCCCACGAGTAGCTGGACCAGTAAATCTTCCACTTCTCGTTGCGGACGTAGAGGTCCCAGCTGTTGACGTTCGGGCGGAAGGAAAGCAGGTACCCGTCCGTCCGCGACGGGCAGCGCATCAGCTCCCGATCCTCAAGGTAATGGAGCGTCCACAACAGCGCGATGGCGGGATAGTACGGCAGCGTCGCGTTGCCGTCGTGAATGCCCCACATCCCGGGGTG
>CAZKKD010000529.1:0-2596 GCA_964553265.1 uncultured Planctomycetales bacterium
GAGCTCGCCCATGCCGCTGATGATGAGCTGCCCGGTCTCCTCGTCGCTGTGGTAGGCGAAGGTCGGGTCTTCGTGGCGGAGGCGCACGAGCACGTCCATCAGCTTGTCGCGATCATCGTTGGTGGCCGGCTCGATGGCCATGGAGATGACGGTCTCGGGGAAGGTGGTCTTCTCCAGGAGGAGCGGGTGGTCGATGTCGGTGATGGTGTCGCCGGTCTGGGCGAACTTGAGGCCGACCACCGCCACGATGTCGCCGGGCCCGACGCGCGTCTCCTTGCGTCGCTGGTCGGCGTGCATCCGCCAGATGCGGGTGACGCGCTCCTTGCGCTTCTTCTCGCCGACGAGGATGCGGTCGCCCTCCTTGATCTCGCCCGAGTAGAGCCGGACGTAGACGAGGTCGCCGTGCGGGTCGGACGAAACCTTGAACGCCAGCGCGCAGAGCGGGTCCTTCGCCGTCGGGTGGCGTTCCTGGCGCTCCTCCGTGTCGGGGACGAGCCCCTCCACCGGCGGCACATCCTTCGGGCTGGGGAGGTAGTCGACGACCGCGTCGAGGAGGGGCTGGATGCCCTTGTACTTGAGCGCCGACCCGCAGAGGACCGGGCACGCCCGGAGCGACAGCGTGAGGGTGCGCACCCCGTCGCGGATCTCCTCGGAGGTGAGCGTCTCTTCGGCGAGGTACTTCTCCATCAGCGTGTCGTCGGCTTCGGCGACGGCCTCCACCAGTTCCGCACGGCGGAGCTCCACCTCCTCGGCCACCTCGGCGGGCACCTCGTGCCGTTCGACGGTGGCGCCGAGGGCGTCCTCGGCGAAGGTGTAGAAGACCCGGTCGACCAGGTCCACCACGCCGCGGAAGCTGTCCTCCCCCCCGACCGGCATCTGCAGCGGCAGCGGGGTCGCGCCCAGGCGGTCGCGCATGGTCTGGACCGCGTGGTCGAAGTCGCCCCCGACGCGGTCGAGCTTGTTGATGAAGGCGATGCGCGGCACCCGGTAGCGGTCGGCCTGCCGCCAGACCGTCTCGCTCTGCGCCTCCACGCCCGCCACGCCGCAGAAGACCACCACCGCGCCGTCCAGGACGCGGAGGCTCCGCTCCACCTCGGCGGTGAAGTCGACATGCCCGGGGGTGTCGATGAGGTGGATGGTGTGGTCGCGCCAGGTGAGGGTGGTGGCGGCGGCGACGATGGTGATGCCGCGGCTGCGCTCCTCCTCGAGATAGTCCATCACCGCCGTGCCCTCGTGCACCTCGCCCATCCGGTGCTCGATGCCGGCGTAGTACAGCACGCGCTCGGTGACCGTGGTCTTGCCCGCGTCGATGTGCGCGATGATGCCGATGTTGCGGATGCGGCCGGTGGCTGTCCCGTGCTGTGCGCTCATGGAGGTTGTCCCGTTCTCCGCGTTTCTGGTGGTCGCCGGTTGGCGGCTGATGGCGGCGGAGCGCTCTTCCGCGTCCGCTGCGCCGGCCCGCTCCGCGGCCGGAACCGCTTTCCGGTATCGTTGCGGGGACTGCGCGAAAGGGCATCGTACCGCTGTCGCGCGTCGGGCGCAAGGCCTTTCGCCGGAAGGGCGGTAGAGCCGGCGCAGGGCGGCGCGGACAGGCGGGCGGATGGCTGTGGCATCGCACCCGTCGCAGCCTGGTGCGCGACGACAAATTCCGGCGCCCTGACAGGGATTGTCACCCGGCGGCTGACATTCCGCGTCACCAGCTCCGTGCGCGCCATTGTTGCAGAATCGGCACAATCCCATAAATCATGCGCCATTAGGACAATCAGAAAGCACGGCGTGTCCGCCGCCGCCCCGTCCGGGAACGATCCTTGTAACCTGCTTAAAAAAAGCGGGTTGCGGGAAGGGCAAACACGAAGGAGCAGCGGGGCAGCGCCGACGCAGTCCGACGGCGCATCAGGACAGGAGGGAGAACCATGCGGATGCGGACAGGCTTCACCCTCATCGAACTCATGATCGTCGTGGTCATCATCGCCATCATTGCGGCGATTGCGATCCCAAACCTGATGGAATCGAAGAAGTCGGCCAACGAAGCCCGCGCGGGCGCCTGCCTGAAGGCCTACCTGAACGCCCAGGCGCAGTACCAGGCCAACAACTACTCCTATGTGCCCGCCAACGGCGGGGACGGCACCCACGCGACGGCCAAGCTGTATGCGGCCGCGCACCACACCCTCGGCGGCGCCGGCGCACACGTCAACGCCGCCGGCACCCGGATGCGCCTCCTCGCCGCGCCGGTGGCCGAAGCGGTGGACGAGGAAACGGCCCACAACGGGTACTTCTTCGTGGACATCGCCAGTCACGCCGGCGCGGCTACCCTTTACCGGCATCAGCACGGCCTCTGCGCGGTGCCGGCGCTGTACTGCACCACGGCGGTGAGCCAGTACATCGTCAACGCCGAGGGCGTGGTCTACAGCAAGGACACCGGCGCCGGCGGCAACGGCTCCGGCACCACCGACTGGCCGGCCAACCCGGTCGCGTCCGGCTGGACCGTGAACTGACCCCACGGCCGCCAACGGACCCCGCGCCGGCGTCCCGGATGCGTTTCTACTCGCAGTCGGCCAGGGCCTTCTGGAGCTTGCGCAGGTTGCTGAGTTCGCGG
>CAZKKD010000530.1:0-2594 GCA_964553265.1 uncultured Planctomycetales bacterium
CCCACGACTTCGCGGGCAGCGACGGTCAGGGCTTCGGGCACCTCCACGCCCCGATGCAAGAGCCACCCGGCAAAGCCCGGTGCCCCCACCATCGCCAACTGCCGGCGCCCCCCCACCCCCGCCGGCGCGGGCGGCCCGGGCGCCCCGGGACGGGGACAGGGGAGGGGCTTCCTTCGGGATGGACGCCACGCGCGATTCGTAGCGCCGGTTGTTGAGCGCGTCGTCGATGGAGATCCCCGCCGTGACCCGCACCACGGCGTTGCGGAATACCTCCCGCAGGTACTGCTCCGGCCCGCTGCGCTCCAGCGGCTTGCCGGTCTGCGGGTTGACCGTGTCCAGCACGCGCTCCTGGAACGAGGTGCGATAGAGGTAGGGGTTGACCACCTCGTATTCCAGCTGCCACATCGTATGCAGGATGTTCGTGTCCCCGGTAATGGCGTAGCCGTCCACTCCCGGTTGCAGCGGGCCGCCTGCCCCTCCGCCGGTGGCTTCCTGGGCAATGTTCCGCTTCGGGTAGAAGGCCCGGTCGAGCAGAATCGTTTCGCGTCGCAGCTCCACCACGTCCACGGTCTCGATGAGCGGGATCGCATAGTAGATGCCGCCCTCGCGGTACTCCTTGACGGACCCGCCCGATTTCACGTAGCTCCCGAAACGCTTTTTCAGCGCTACGGTCCCCGTGTTGACGATGAAAAAGCCGCGGAGAAAGAAGACAATCACCGCCAGCAGCATCGCCAGCTTCAGAAGCCCGAAGCTGACGCGCAGCGCCTCGGTCAGGCTCCGGGTCGCCGCGTCTTCCGCAGCGGGCGGCGGCGTGCCCGCGGAGAGTGTGGGAGAAAGGTTCGCATCAGCCATGGGTTATTCGCCTCGTCGGTTCGTGGCGCGTCTGCGCCGAAGGGTCGTCTGAAGGCATCACCGCTCCGCGTTCGTCCCGTCCATCTGCGGAACCGCATTCGATTCCAGCAGATCGAACGGCGCATGCTCGGTGTAGAGCAGCAGGTTCGTCTGCTTGCCCAGCACCCGCCGCAGGGTGTCCAGGCTGCGGAGGTAGTTCGCCAGCGTCGGGTTCTCCTTGAAGACGCCATAGTACTGCGCCGCTTCGGCGTCCGCCTTCCCCCGGATGATTTCGGCTTCCGCCCGGGCCTTGGCGATAATGCTCTTCGCCGTCGCCGCCGCATCCGACACGATCTTCTTCGCCTCCTGCTCGCCGCGGGCGCGGTAGGCACGGCTCTCCTCCGAGCGCTCCGCCTTCATCCGCTCGAAGACCTTCTCGGTCGTGTCCTTGGGGAAGTTGAGCTGCTGAACCGCGAGGAAGTCCACGGTCACGCCCCAGTCGGCTTCGGCCAGTTCGTTGTTGAGGTAGCCCAGCATCGTCTCCTCCAACCGGTTGAACTGTGCCTGCTGCGCCTCGAAGTCCGGCGAGACCAGGTCTTCCAGCCGGAACTGCCCCAGCGCCCGGTTGCGCGCGCTGTTGACGCGGTTGATCAGGTTGGCCTCCGCATCCTCCACCGTCTTGAGCCGGGTGATGAAGAGCGCCGGCTCCGCGATGGTCCAGCCCACGCTGGTGGTGATGACGAGGTTGATCTTGTCCTTCGTCAGGCATTCTTCGCTCTTGGTCTCGAAGATGCGCGTGCGCGTGTCGAGGATGCGCACCTCGTCCAGCGGGGGCGGCAGCCGCAGTTTCAGGCCGGAGGTGTCGTCCACCGGCGTCACGATGTCGCCCAGCCGCAGGACCACCCCCACCGAGCCTTCCGGCACCTGGTAGGTGAAGAGGTAAAACAGGAGAATGATCGCCAGCAGCAGCGCCACCAGGATCGTCCAGACGTTCTGCCGCAGCCGCGTCGGCTTCGGCTGTTCGGGTTGCGGCCCGGCCACCGCCTCGGCCACGGTCGGTTCGTTTGCGCTCATCGGTTCCGCCCTCTCCAAAGGTTCCCGTCGCGTTTCGGAAATGTCCGTTCCGGCCTTGCCGCCGGGATCAGCGTTCCGTGTTGATCTCGTCTCCCAGCGCCCGGCCCACCAGGCCCGCGGTCGCGTCCTGGCGCGTATCCACCGCCGCCACGATGCCCGGCGGCACGATGCTCAGCTTGCCGACCTGCGGCAGTGCCTCGTCCAGGATTCGCATGCGCTCGCGGTGGAGGTACACCTCCGGCGCCGCCGCATAGGCTTCCAGCTGATTTTGGAAGCGCTTCGCCCGCGCCTCGGCCACCAGGACCCGCTCGTCGTGATACCCCTGCGCTTCCAGGACCAGTTTGGCGCTCTCGCCCGGCGCGTCGGCCATCACCTCGGCCGCTTCGGCGCGCGCCTCGTGAATCTTCGTCTGCATCTCCTCCCGCGCCGAGATCACCTCCTGGTACGCCTTTCCGACCTCGCCGACCGGCGGATGCATGTTCGCCAGCGATACGAAGATGATGTGCACCCCGAGGCCGGCCGCATCGACGGCCCGCTGCATGCGCGTCCGCAGCTCCGCTTCCTTCTCGGGCAGCTCGTCCACCAGCACGTCCCAGAAGTCTTCGCCGGCGAAGTGACTCGTCAGTTCCCGTTCCCCGATCGCCACCAGCGCCTGGCGCGGCTCCTTGAAGCGGTACAGGTAGCGGTAG
>CAZKKD010000531.1:0-2592 GCA_964553265.1 uncultured Planctomycetales bacterium
GACGCGTCGCGCGGCCCGGACGGCGGGGCGCGGCGGACGGTGACGCTCGCGTACCGGCTCCACATGGTCGAGGTCGGCGCCGAATGCACCTTCGCGCACGGGACGACCAGCCTGACGCTGCCGCCGCCCGCGCCCGGCGGGGAGGACGCGCTGGCGCGGTTCCAGGCCGCGGGCCGGACCGCCGCCGGCGGGCCCGTCGGCGCCGACGGGGGCGCCGACGCGCGCACCCGCACGCCCCGGTTCGGGGCGCTCTCGGACGCCGAGCTCGATGCGCTCCTCGACTTCTTCGCCGCCACCACCGTCGGGATGCGGGGGACCTTCACCGACCCCGACGCCGCCGGGACCGGCCACGCCGTCCGCTTCGCCGAGGCGCAGGTGCGCTGCACGCCGGTGAGCGGCGGGGTGCACGACGCGACCGTCCGGGTGGAGGATGCGGAATGAGCCGCGGCTGCGTGCTGGTCCCCGACGCCGAGCCGCCGACGCCGCTCCGCGCGCTCGCCGCGGCCCTGGACGGCGTCTGCACCGTGGCGGACGCGGTCCCGGCGGATGCGGCGTGGGTGCTTGCGCCCGAGTGGAACCTGCTCGGGACCGACCCGCTGCCGGCGGCCGGGCCGCTCGTTGCGCTTCTCGACGGGGAGGCGGACTGGGCGTGGCGGATTGGCGGGGCACTCCACGACCGGCTCCGTGCGCGCCTGGCCGGTGCGGAAGCCGTCTTTGTCCACGACCCCCGCGCCGTTGCGGCGGCGGAGCTGCTGGCGGGCCGACCCGTCCACTGGCTCGGTCTGCCCGCGCCGCAGGCGGCCGCATCGGTCGCCGGGGACGAGACCGCGCGCGGGGTGCTTCTCCTCGACGTGCCCGACCCCGACGGGCCGCCCGGCCCGGCCGACGCGCTGGTCGCGTCCCTCAAGGGCGCGCGGGCCGTCCGTCCGGCCGAGGCACCGGACGGCGGGGCCTCCGGCTGCGCGTGTGCGCTCACGCTCGACCGGCGGGCCTGCTTCGGCCTGGCCGCACTCCGGGCCTCCGCGCTGGGGCTGCCGGTGGTGGGGCCGGTCACGCAGACGGTCCCGGCGCTTCCCCACCCGGAGCTTGCGGTCGATCCGGCGCTCGGACTCGACGACGCGCGCGACCGGGTGGGCGCACTCGTCCACAGCCCGGCCCGCCGCGCCGCGAGCGCGGAGCGCGGCCGCGTCCGCCGGATCGAGCGCTTTTCGCCCGCGGCGGTCCGCCGGCGCTTCGCCGACGGGCGCGCGGCCCGGGCGGCCTCCCGGGCCGACGCGGCGCCGTCGTCGCCTTTCTTTGCACCCCTCCCGCCGGCCGACCGTCCGGGCCGGTGCTGAACGAGAAGGAGATTCGCCATGCGCACCCTCACCGCCGCCGCCGCGACCGCCGCGGGCGCGGCCGACCCGCAGCCCATCGGCGTTCTGGATCTGGAGCTTGGCGGAGGCGTCGGCACGGTCCGGTACGCCGACGCCGACCTCGCCGCACCGCTGTCCGCCGCGGGGCGCGTCCTCGACTGGGGCGTGATCGCGAGCGTGCTCGTCCCCGGCGGCGTCTCGCCCGCCGGGGGCGCGACCGTCATCCTGGCCGACCCGGACGGGACGCTCCGCGGCCGCCTGCAGGACCCCGGTCTCGACGGCGCGCCGGCGAAGGTGCGGCAGCACTTCCGCGGGCTGGGGGAGAGCGACCTGGCGCCGCTCGCGACCGGGACGGTGCGGGAAGCGACCTGGCTGGAAGCCGACCGCACCGTGCGGGTGGTCCTCGACGACCTCTCCGCCCGCTTCCTCGACCGCCGCGTCGGCACGCTGGCCGACCGGGCGACCTTTCCGAAGCTCCGCGCCTCCGACGAGGGGCGGATGCTGCCCATCGTCTACGGGCGGCCGCACCGCGTGCGCGCGGTGCTGGCCCGGGGCGGGGCGGAGACCGAGCTCGCCGGCAGCGTCGATCCGCTCGACACCACGCTCGTGGTGAAGGACGCGAGTGCGTTCCCGTCCGGGGCGATTCGCCTGCGCATCGGCGGGGAGGAGCTGACCGGGTCCTTCGCCGGCAATGCCTTCACCATCACCGAACGCGGTTGCAGCATCGAGACCGGCACGACCGCCGAGACCTCCGGCAATCCCCTCATCGTCCGCGCCGGGGCGCTCTCCGCGACGCTCGACAACGAGTACGCCGGCACCTGGCTGCGGCTCACCCTCGGCGGGCGCGAACAGATCCGCTACATCGCCCACTCGGTCGCGGCCACCGGGGCGCTGGTGGTGAGCATGCCGTTCTTCGGCGAGGACGGCGAGGTGACCGAGGCGCCGGGGAGCGTGGACTTCGTCATCACCACCATCGCCGGCGCGCACCCCGAGGGCGAGCCGGTGCTGGAGACGCTCGACCGCTACGTCTACATCGTCGCCGATCACCAGGTCCGCGCCATCGACGGGGTGGAGGGCTGGGGCATCCGCCGGCCGGAGGTGCAGGCGGGGCGGCGCGTCCTCTTCCAGGAGACGCAGGGCTACGTGGCGCTGCCGCCGCAGCATGTCCGGGTCGACCCGAACGACACGACCAGCTTTCCCGATCTCGGCCACGCGGTGGCGACGGTCACGATGGCGC
>CAZKKD010000532.1:0-2590 GCA_964553265.1 uncultured Planctomycetales bacterium
GTCCCAGGCCGCGTCGAGGAGGGCGGAAGATTCATCCTGCCGCTCGTCGTGAATGATCATCGTCCCGAGCACGATGCGGCTTACCGGCTTGTCGACGCCGGGGATGGCGCCGAACTGCATGGCCGCCGCGGAGGCGTCCGTGGTCTGGGTGGTCATGGTCCCTCTCCTTCTGCAGGCGGTTGTCGGGGAATGGCAATGTGCCCCGGCGTCCTACGCTTCCATGGGATAGGTCAGGTTCCACTGCGCGCGCACGCGGTCGAGCGTCCGGAGCACCGCCAGCGTCTTCTCGGGCGGCATCACCGTCGAGGTGGTCGCCCCCGCGCGCAGGCACTCGCCCACGGCGCGCGCCTCGTAGCTGTACCCGTTGCCAAGACGCTCGTAGGCAAAGGTCTCCTCCTCGCCGCCCTTGTGGAGGACGATCCGGTCGGGCTGCCAGAACAGGTGCGGGATGCGGATGTAGCCCTCGGTCCCGACCACCATCGCTTCGTGCGGGGTCCCGGTGCGGCAGGCGCAACTCAATAGCGCGAACGCGCCGTCGTCGTAGCCGAAGACCAGCCCGGCCTGCCCGTCGACGCCGGTCTCCACGATGTCGGCCACGCCCGCAACCGTCGCGGGCTCGCGCCCCATGATGAGCTGGGCAAAGCTGACGCAGTAGACGCCGACGTCCAGCAGCCCTCCCCCGCCGAGCTGCGGGTTGAGAAGCCGCCCGTCGGGATTCCAGCCCGCCCGGAAGCAGAAGTCGGCCTTGACCTGCCGGACCTCGCCGATGGGGCCGCCGCGGAGGGGCGCCACCAGCGTGTCGATGGCCGGGAAGAAGTGCGTCAACGTCGCCTCCATCACGAGGACGCCCTTGGCGGCGGCCGCGTCGAAGACCGGCTTCGCCTGGGCCTCGTTGATGGCGAAGGGCTTTTCGCAGAGGACGGCCTTGCCGTGGTCGATGCAGAGCGCCGCGTTTTCGGCATGGAAGACGTGCGGAGTGGCGACGTAGATGGCGTCCACCTCCGGGTCGGACGCCAGCGCTTCGTAACTGGCGTGGCGGTGCGGGACGTCGAATTCGTCGCCGAAGGCGTCGGCCGCCTCCTGCGTGCGCGAACCGACCGCGACGAGGCGCGCGTCGTCGAGGGCTTCGAGGCCCTCCGCAAATTTGCGGGCGATGTTCCCCGTGCCCAGAATGCCCCAACGAATCGGTTCGGCCATGAGAATCCTCCTGTCGTCGCACCCCCGTCCAGGACGTCCGCATCCCCGATGGAGCTGCTGTTCCTGTCGTCCTTGACAAGCATACCCGATTCCGCATACTGCAGAACAGAAGCAGTCCGGCCAAAAACATGCGAGATCCTGCTATGACGACATGGGGACGGCAGAGCTTTCACACCCCGCTCTCGGCGGGACGGACCAAGCTCAACCCGGCGTCGCCCTTCGTCATCGACCGTCCGGACGGGATGGATGGCTGGATTCTGAACCTGACGGTCCGCGGCCTGGGGCGCTTCGGCCGGGGCGACGGCGAGCGCCGGACAGAGCCGGGCGACCTGGTGCTCCTGCCGCCGGAAGCGCCGCACCTCTACACCTTCGACCCCGAACGGGGCGACTGGGTGCATCTCTGGGTCTACTTCTTTCCGCGGCCCGACTGGCTGGACTGGCTGCATTGGCCCGCGTGGCCGGAGGGGCTCCTCCACCTCACCGCGCCGCCGGGCGCCCCGCGCCGGCGCATCCGCCGCCGGTTCGAGGACCTCATCGCGCACGGGCGCGGACCGCTGCAGCGGCGCGTCGCCTTTGCCATGAATGCGCTCGAAGAGATCCTGCTCGCGTGCGACCTGTTCAACCCGCGCTCGGCCGACGCCCGCCTCGACGACCGCATCCGCACCGCCCTCGACCTGCTGCACCTGCGCTACGCCGAGCCGTTGACGGTGGCGGACCTGGCCGAAACGTGCGGCCTCAGCCCGTCGCGCTTCAGCCACCTCTTCCGTCGCGAGGTCGGCACCCCGCCGATGCGGTACCTGGAGGAGCGGCGCATGGAGCGCGCCGGCGAACTCCTCGCCTTCACGGGCAAGCCCGTCGCCGAGGTCGCCCGCACCACCGGCTACGCCGACCCGCTCTACTTTTCGCAGGTCTTCCGCCGCAACGCCGGCTGCAGCCCGCGGGCCTATCGCAATCGCGCCAGCAGCGACCGGACGCGCTGAGCGGGCAGCGACGGACGATGCAGGCGTCCCGCCGACCCCCCGCCGAACGCCCGAAGCCCGCCGGCAGGCCGCCCGGGCCGATGCTTCAGGCGAGATCGAGAATGCGCAGCAGCCGGCCGGGGTTGTGGGCGGAGAGAAGGTCCTGCGCGTGCGCCCGGGCGCGGCTGGCGAGCTCCGCGTGCGTCTCCGGATCCCGGACGCGGCGGATGGCGTCGGCCCAGGCCTCCGGCGCGGCGTCGAACGGCAGCAGAATCCCGCCCTCCCCCACCGCCTCCGGGCTGCCGCCGAACGCACCCGCCCCGCCCGGGAGCCCGCGCATCGCCGCCCCCAGGAACGCGCGCCCCAAGGGCTCCGGAACGCGCGACCGACCAAAGCCCACCGCGCACGCCGCCTCCACCGGCTCCACGCCCGAC
>CAZKKD010000533.1:0-2582 GCA_964553265.1 uncultured Planctomycetales bacterium
GCCCCCCTACCCCACCGACAACAACCGGGGCGGCTGGGGCGGCGATCACGGCGCCCCGCAGACCGTCGTGGCGCTGAAGGACGGCATGGTGCTGTCCTGGAACGCGTGCGAATTCGGCTGGGGCATCATCCGCGTCGACCTGGACGGCAGGAAACTGTGGGGCAGCAAGCACAACGCGACCTACATGGCCACCGACGGCAAGCGTCTCTTCGTCGCCGGCGGGCACGGCTTCCACGCCAACGAGGGCGTAACCATGCTCGACCTGAAGGATTCGCGTCCCGTCAGCCTGGCCAACGGCCTCCCCGCCTTCGCCGCACCCGAGGGCGGCGACGAAAAAGCCAACGTCGTCAGCGGCCTCGCCTGGGACAAGGGCACGCTCTACGTCGCCTACGCCGCGCGCGACCTCGTCGCCGCGTTCAACGCCGAGGACGGCACGGTCCGCGCCACGTGGACGGTGCCCGCCCCCGGGCGCATCGCCGTCAAGCCGGACGGGGACCTCGCGGTGGTGAGCGGGAAGAAGGTGGTCACCGTGGCCGACGGCAAGGTGTCGGACCTCGCGACGACGCACCTCGATACGCCGGTCGCCGTTGCGGTCGGCCCGGACGGAACCGTCTACGTCGCCAACCGCGGCGCGCTGCAGAACGTGAGCGTCTTCGACGCCGAGGGCAAGTACCTCCGCAGCCTCGCCAAGGAGGGCGGCCGCCCCGCCATCGGGCGCTACGACCCGAGCGGGATGTACATGCCCGGCGGCATCGCCATCGACGCCAAGGGCCGGCTCTGGGCGGCCGAAACCACCGACGGGCCGAAGCGCATCAGCGTCTGGGACACCGCCGACGGGAAGAACCTCGACGAGTATTTCGGCGCCTCCAACTACTTCGGCTACGGCTACATCCTTCCCCACAACCCCGAGTTCATGTACGCGCACCACGTGCTCTGGAAGATCGACTGGGAGAAGCTGGAGGGCTATCCCTACACCACCATCTGGCGAAAGACCGAACCGAACATGATGGACGCCCCCAGCTCCTCCGGCTACAGCGGGGTGATGCGGATCATCAAGGCCGACAACGGGCAAGAGTATGCCTGGGGCAACGCCCGTCACCGCAGCATCCTGCTCCGCCGTGACGGCGACCTCTTCAAACCCTTCGCCGCAGTCATGAACATCGGTCGCGGCTGGAGCCTTTACCGGGGCCAGGGCCTTCCCGTCATGGACGACGAGGAAGCCTTCCCCAACGGCAACTATCTCTGGCAGGACGCCAACGATGACCAGATCGTCCAGCGCGAGGAAGTCGTCGCCATCCCCAAGGGAATGGGCCACAGTCCCACCTTCGCCTGGCTCGAGAAGGGCCTGAACGTCTGGCTCGGCTCCGGCCACCGCCTCGCCCCCGTCGAAGTGAACGACAACGGCCAGCCCGTTTACGACCTCGCCAAGGCCGAAGAGACCTTTGCCACGAGCAAGAAGGTCCCGGTCCGTCACGGCTACTTCGTCCGGGACGAGAACGGCGATGTCTACACCTTCAGCAACGGCAAGGGGCCGGCGCTGGTGAAGTGGACGCCCGACGGCGAAAAGGCCTGGTACTATGCCGGCATCGCGCGCTGGCGCGACGCGCTCAACATGCCGATCACCGGCCCCGGACGCCTCTGGGGCATGACCGGGATGATGGGCAAGGGCGGGCGCTACTTCGCCCACATGACCTACTTCGGCAGCAACCATCTCTTCCGGGACGACGGCATGTATGTCGCGGCGCTCCTGAAGGACGGGCGCGTCGGCGGCCGCAACAAGAAGAACGGCACCGACGAGGGCCAGCCCGAGGGCCAGAACGGCCAGTTCGTCAAGCTCACCATCAAGGGCGAGGAGCGCTACTTCATCGTCCACGGCGGCCAGGACAGCCGCGTCTGGGAGGTGCTCGGCATCAATACGGTGCAGGACCTCGCCGGCGGCGCCTACGAGCACACCGCAGCGCAGGTGGAGAAGACCAAGGAGGCGCTCGCCGACTACGCCGCCGCGGTGGCGAAGAGCCAGCGCATGACCATCGCCCGCGGCCGGAAGGCCCTGGAGGTGGCCGAACCGGTGGGGCGCTCGGTCGACAGCGACCGCGGCTTCCAGGCGCGCCTCGCCTACGACGAAGAGAACCTGTACGTCAAGTTTGACGTCACCACGCCGTTCGAACTCACCAATGCGGAACCGGAACCGAAGCTCATCTTCCGCGGCGGCAACTGTCTGGATCTCCAGTTTGCGTCCAATCCGGAGGCCGACCCCGATCGGAAGACGCCCGCCGCCGGCGACAAGCGCATCCTCATCACCCGCAAGGACGGCAAGCCCTTCGCCATGCTCTACGAGCCCAAGGTGGAGGGCTTCGACGGCGAACCGGAGGTCTTCAACTCGCCAACCGGCAACGAATCGTTCGACCGGATCTCCCAGTTCGAGAACTTCACGCTCAACTACCGCAAGACGCAGACCGGCTTCGAGGCCACCGTCACCATTCCGCTGCAGGCCGTCGGCCTGCAGCCGAAGCCGGGCGAAGCGATCCGCATGGACGTCGGCTACATCTTCGGCAACAAGGAGGGCACCCGCACCGCGGCCC
>CAZKKD010000534.1:0-2562 GCA_964553265.1 uncultured Planctomycetales bacterium
CGCCTCCCGCGCGGGGCCGTAGGCGGCCAGGCCATCGGTCGCGCCGGTGACGCCCGAGAGCATCACGTCGCGCCCGTAGGCGATAAGCTGGTCGAGAAAGTCGCCCACCCCCGCGCCGCGGGCCGCCACCTCGTCGACGACGGCGAGGCCGGCGGCCGGGTCGCGCGCGGCGATGGCGTCGTAGATGCGGATGACGGTCTCGACGCTGGCGACACCGCGGACGCGCTCCACCTCGGCGCGGGTGACGGTCCCCTCGGTGTAGCTGACCAGCTGGTCGAGGAGGACCAGCCCGTCGCGCACCGACCCGCCGGCGAAAGCGGCGATGGCGTTCAGGGCGTCCGGCTCGGCCTCCACCGCTTCGCGCTGGCAGAGCTCGGCCAGAAACGCGGCCAGCCGCGGCGCCGGCACGAGGCGGAAGTCGAACCGCTGGCAGCGGCTCAGCACCGTCTCCAGGAGCTTGTGCGGCTCGGTGGTGGCGAGGATGAACTTGACGTGCGGCGGGGGCTCCTCCAGCGTCTTCAGGAGCGCATTGAACGCCGGCACCGAGAGCATGTGGACCTCGTCGATGATGTAGATCTTGTACCGCGCGCGGGTCGGCACATAGCCCGCCTGTTCGCGGAGCGCGCGGACGTGGTCGACGCCGGTGTTGCTGGCGGCGTCGATCTCCATGACGTCGGGGTCGTTGCCGGCGGCGATGTCGCGGCAGATGGGGCAGTCGGCCGGGGGCGTGGGGCTGGGGCCGTCGGTGCAGTTGAGCGCCTTGGCGAAGATGCGGGCCATGCTGGTCTTGCCGCAGCCGTGGGGGCCGCAGAAGAGGTAGGCGTGCGCCACGCGATCGGCGGCGATGGCGTTCTTGAGCGTCTGGGCGACGTGCTCCTGGCCCACCACCTCGTCGAAGGTGGCGGGACGGTAGCGGCGGGACATCGCGACATAGGGCATGGCGGAATCCCCGTCGGTGCGCGGCGACCGCGCGAAAGGCTGCCGCCGAAGCACCTCGGCACACGTCGGGTCACGCTTATGGCTGCTCGGTTCCCCGCCTGACCAGGTTCACGGCCCAACGTTGCCCAGGGTCCGGCGACAGCCTCCCGCGCGGGGCGCCGTCGCGTTTCCGATGGCTGTTTCAACCGTCCCATGGTAGCAGAGCCGCCCCCGCCGTCAACCCTTCGCGGGCGGAGTTTGCAGATTCCGTCGGAATCGTGTTCCGGAACAGGAACGAGAAGAAGGATTCGGCCCCGCCGCCCGGTCCGGGTGCGGGACCGCCGGGGGCCGTGCGGACGCAACGCCGCGCGGAGCAATGCCGGAAACGCGCGTCGGCGGCCCGTGCCGTCACTCCGGCTGGTTGTCGTAGAGGCAGTCCGGCTCGCCCCAGGCGGGGCCGAGGAGCTCGTCCACCGGCAGCGCCCCGATGTGGCCGTCCACGAAGCCGCTCACCACCCCGCCGTGGCGGGCGAGCGCGCGGCAGTGCGCGTCCCAGCCCATCGTCCCGATTCCGCTGCCGGGCAGGGTGTTGCCCCAGTCGTAGCCGTGGCTGGGCGCGATGTGGCCGGGGCTGCCGGTGATCACCGGACCGGTGAGCGGAAAGGCCGCATACGGGGCCCAGGGCCGGGCGGCGTCCTCGGCCCAGTCGGCGGGCGGGCCGGCCTTCGTCGCGTCGGCGACGTACCCGGCGTCGACCAGCACCACCGTCAGGGACGGCCGCGCCACCAGGTCCAGGAGCGGCTGGCGGCGGTCCTCCGGCGTGAGGAGGAACCCCGCGCCCAGCATCCCCGAGGGGTACCACCACTGCCCGCCGCAGAGGGGGTTCAGGCCGTAGCCCCGGCGGGCCGGGTCGGCGAGGTCGTCGTCCGGACGGGACGGGCAGTGAAAGACGCCCTCATCCTCCAAATCCGCCAGGAGCACGTCCGCCCACGTCTCCCCGTCCGCGGTGACGGCCCGGAGCGCCTGCGGGGCCGACTCGCCGGCCGGGGAGGAGACGGGGTGGTCGCGCCCCCACTGCTTCCAGGCCATGAGCACGTTCTTCATGTTGCTGAGGCACTGCGTCCGGCGCGCGGCCGCGAAGGCGTGGTCGCCGGCGACAAAGAGAAGCGCCGCCAGCACGGCGAGGATGCCGGTGACGATGAGGATCTCCACCAGGGTGAATGCGCGCGCCGGCCGGCGGCGCGGCGCGCGCGGTGCAGGCGTGCGGCTTCGGAACGCGGATCGGAGGGGGTCGTTCATGGCGAGGGGGCCTCCCAGGTCGAGGGGCAGAGTTCGGTCTTGACGGCGCCGTCGGGGTAGAGCTGGTTGTTGCGGCCGAGTTCGTGGCGGGCGATGCGGGTGCCGTGGCGCCAGGCGTAGTTGAGATCGGGGCCGTCCTCGGGGTTCATGCAGGCGGCGATGGCGGTGCGGGCGCCGGTCTGGTTCGGCCGCACCCGCGGCTCCCAGATGCCGTAGTCGGTCGCCGTGCCTCCGCCGGGCAACTGGATCAGGCCCCACGGCCGGGTCGTGTTGTAGTAGTAGGGGCCCACCCCCGGCCAGTACTGCGACGCGCCGCGCGACGGGCCGTGGAGCGCCTGCACCCCC
>CAZKKD010000535.1:0-2531 GCA_964553265.1 uncultured Planctomycetales bacterium
GGGGGGGGGGGGGGGTTTTTTTTTTAATGATACGGCGACCACCGAGATCTACACGATGCCCTTCTTCCTCTACACCGAGCCGGAGAAGGCGCGGACGCTGCTGGAATACCGCTACCGCACCCTCGACGGCGCGCGTCACAAGGCGGCCCTCTACGGCTACGCGGGGGCGATGTTCCCCTGGGTCACCATCGACGGGGAGGAGCGCAGCGGCGACTGGGAGTACGGCATGCTGGAGCAGCACGTCTCCAGCGCCGTCGCGCACGCCGTGGTGCGCTACGTCGAGGCGACCGGGGACGAGGCGTTTCTCTGGTCGATGGGGACGGAGCTCCTGATCGAGACCGCGCGCTTCTGGGCCTCGCGCGCAACCTGGCATCCCGGCCGGGACGCCTACGTCATCAACTTCGTCACCGGTCCGGACGAATATACCGCCGCGGTCAACAACAACTACTACACCAACTGCATGGCGCAGATGAACCTCCGCCACGCCCTGGACGCGGTCCGCCGCATGCGCAGGCACGCACCCGACGCCTACGCCGCGCTCGCGAAACGCCTCCGCCTGCAGGAGGACGAGTTCGGCCGGTGGCGCGAGGTGGCGAAGCGGCTGACCCTGCCGTTCTGCCGCCGGCTCGGGATCCACGAACAGGACGACAGCTTTCTCGGGCGCGAGCCGTTCCTCCTGGCGGAGACCCCGGCCGAGGAACTCCCGGTCGGCAAGCGCTGGGGCTGGAACCGCAAACACCGCAGCCAGGCCATCAAGCAGGCGGATGTGCTCCTGCTCCTCTGGCTCCACCACGACCGGTTCGACGCGAAGACGAAGCGCGCCGACTACGACTACTACGAGCCGCGCACCACGCACGAGTCGAGCCTGAGCCCCTGCGTGCACGCCATCCTCGCCGCGGAGCTCGGCCTGGCCGACGACGCCTTCGCCTACTACCTCCGCTCGGCGCGGCTCGACCTGGACGACGCCAACGGCAACGCCCACGAAGGGCTGCACATCGCCTGCACGGCCGGGGGGTGGCACGCCATCGCGGCGGGCTTCGCCGGCATGCGCCAGAGCGGCGGACGGCTCTCCTTCGATCCGCACCTGCCGAAGGCGTGGACGCGGCTCGCGTTCCGCATGGCGTTCCGCGGGCGGAGGCTGCGGATCACGCTGACGCCGAAGCAGACCACGGTGGAACTGCTGGCGGGCCGGCCCTTCACCCTCACCCTCGCGGGCCGGAAGCAGCGCCTGACGCAGGCGGCGCCGGCCGTCGCCTGACGCAGCAGCGGGGATCGCACATCGCCTGCCTCCTGCGCCGGCGGCGGGCGGGGCCTACTTGGTCATGCCGGCGGTGGTGGCCTTCAGTTTCTTGACGTCGAAGTGATCGAGGAAGGCGAGGGCCTCCGCCTGGGAGGCCTTCTCGTAGCTCACCACCAAAACTGCGCCCTGCGTGTCGCTCTCGGACAGCATGAGGACGATGCCGCCGCTGTCCTCCTTCTTCGCGTGGCTGAGCACGGCCTTGCAGCCTTCGATGGTCCTGGTCTTGACGCTGCCGTCGTCGGTCTCCATGTCGACGCCCTCGGGCACCTGGCCCTTCACCATCGTGCTCGACCCCACCACCAGGACGGCGTGAATCTTCACATCGCCCTTCGTATAGGCGCGGGTGGCGTTGGACATCCTGGTCCCGCCCATGTCGAGGTCCATCCCCTCGGCGGGGTCGGCCTCCCAGCCGTCCACGTCGGGCAAGAGCGCCTTCAGCTTGTCGGCGTTGCCGTCCGCCCAGGCCGTCGTTCCCGCCACCACCAGCACGCAGAGCACCATCGTCAACCGTCGCATCGCAGTATCCTTTCGCAAAAGACCCGACCACGTGCACCACGCATCCGGAAGCCGATCGGGGCCGTTGCCGACCACCGTATCTCCGGATGCGTCCCGCAACAAGCGTACGACATTTGACCGAAAACGCAATGCGCCGTCTCCGGAACAGCCTGCCTGCCCGAACGAAGCGCCGTCCCCTGCATGCCCGCCACGAAGCGGGCCGCGGCACCGGCGAACGAGGCCGCTGCAGCGGGAGCGAACGCGGGAAGGAGGAGTCAGTCCGCACCGCCTCCGTCTTCGGCCGACGAAGGCGCATCGGCCGGGACGGGGACGCGGAGCCCGACGAACGCACGGGGATGGACGCCCGCGCGCAACGCCTCGCGCAAGGCGTTGCGGGCGGCCTCGTACCGTCCGAGCTGCAGGAGGACGTTGACCTGCGCCACGCGCAGGCGCGCGAGGCCGGGGTAGGTCCGCAGCGCCGGTGCGAAGACCGCCACCGCGCGGTCGTAGTCGCCCCCGAGCAGGCAGAGCTTGCTGAAGCGGATGACGGCGTCGGGATGGTCGTCCCGCAGGTTCAACGCCCGGGCCAGAAGCGCGTAGGCCGCCCGGTTGCTCGCTTCGCTCTCCTCCGCGTCGACCAGCGCCCGGGCCAGCCAGTAGAGCGGCTCCGGATCGGTCGGCGCCGCCTCGCCGCCGGGCGCCAGCGGGGCCCGCGCGTCGCGCGGGACACCGGCCC
>CAZKKD010000536.1:0-2519 GCA_964553265.1 uncultured Planctomycetales bacterium
CTCCCAGGGGGAGAGGGAATGTTCACCAACTTGCGGGGCGCTGTACTTAGGGCTCCGGCAGTTCGTCCCGGGTCGCGGGCGGTGCGTCCAGGGCCGGGGGCGGCTCGCCGCTCTGGCCCCAGCCGAGCAGCATGGCGACCAGCAGCAGGAAGACGCCCAGGCTGAAGAGCGCGGCCGCGCCGGCCTCCTTCTGGCCGATCCGCAGGAAGAAGAGCGTCCGCAGCAGCACCGAGTGGACGAAGACGAGCAGGAGATAGAGCGACCAGGCATGCCCCGCCATCGGCAGGGACAGAATGCCCCCGAGGAGCCCCGCCGCCACGACGGAGGCGATCGCCATCCGGCCGAGGTCGCCGCCGATGGACTGGAACGCGAAGTCGCCCCCGAGGCGGTGGATCCCGTAGAACGTCCCGAAGGTCGCCAGCAGGGACGCGAGTGCGTACAGCAGGATGGCGACTACGTGTGCTTCGGACATGAGCGGTCCCTCCCCGTCTACGGATTTTCCGCTTGGCTTGCAGATTGTTGTGCGCATTCCGGTCGGTCTGGGTCGGATTGCCTCTCCGGTTCGCGATAGCCCAGCCGGCGCGAAAGGGTGCGCGCCGCCTCGATCAGCGCCGCGCCGACCGCGTCGACCCGGTCGTCGGGGATGCCGTGGGTGGTGCCGCCGGGGGCCAGGCTTGCGACCAGTGCGCCGTCGCCGTCGATCACCGGCGCGGCCAGGCGGCGCACGCCGGGGAGGGCCGTGCCCGCGTCGTCGGCGTACCCGCGCGTCGCCAGGGCCGCCCGCATGCGGTCCAGCTCCGTCCGGTCGCGTCCGGATGCTGCCCACGCCGCGTCCAGGGCCTGCCGCACGTCGTCCGGAGCCAACGCGTGGATGACCGCCGTCCAGGGCGCTTCCGGTCCCGGAACGCCAACATTGCCGGGGGACTGCATCACCACGCCCTGCGGATGCATCGCCTTGTCGAGGACGACGGTCTCGCGGCCCGTCCACTGAAAGAGCGCCGCGGTGGCCGCGGTCGCGTCCCGGAGACGCGCCAGGACGGCCGGGGCCTCGGCGGCCAGCCGTTCGCGCACCGTCCCGCCCGGCATCAGGCGCTCCAGGGCGGGGCCAAGGCCATAGCCCCCGCTTGCTGCGCGAAGCACGTAGCCTTCCTCCCGGAGCACCTGCAACAGGCGCGCACAGGTCGCCCGTGGCAGGTCCAGCGCGGCCATGAGATCCCCGAACCCCACCGGCGCGCCATGCGTCGCCAGGTATTCGAGGATGCGGAGTCCGCGCGTGAGGGCAGGAACGGTAGCCATGCGTAGGTCTCCAATGCGATACGGCAGTATCATATGCGGAACTTCTATCTCGTCAAGCAGAATTGCGAAAAAGTGAGGATGTGCTGCCCGGGCGGGCTGCGGGTTGATTGTAGGCGCGCGGGCGGTACACTCGGGTTGTGGGGGCCGGGACGGTGGTGGGGCGCAGGCGCGCCCCGCCGATGGTAACGGGCCGCCGCGACGGGAGGGCAGGTGTGATCCGACTCGCCGAGAGCCAGTATCTGCGGCAGATGGGGCTGCGCGACCTCTGGCGGTTTGCGCGGACGATGTGGCACTGGTCGCGCCTCACCGAGCGGCCGCCGTATTTTCCCGAGTTCCTGTGGATCGAGACCACCAACGCCTGCAACCTCCGCTGCCGGATGTGCCCGCAGAGCCAGGGCGGGGGCCGGCCGGTGGGGCGGATGGACCCGGCGCTCTACCGCCGCATCCTCGACCAGGCGGCGGGGCGCTGCTACGGCGTCTTTCTCTTCTTCGGGGGCGACCCCCTCTGCGACGCCGACTACGCCGCGCGCGTCCGCGAGGCGGCGGACCGGGGGGTGCGCGTCTTTGTCCACACCAACGCGGCGCTCCTGGACGCCGACCGGGCGGCGGCGCTCCTGGACGCGGGGCCGGCGACGGTGAGCCTCAGCCTCGACACGGCCGACCCGGAGCGGTACGAGCACTGGCGCACCGGCGCGCGGTTCGACGCGGTCATGGAGCACGCGGCCGCGTTCTACCGCCTCGCGCGCCGCCACCCGCGCCGGCCGCTGACGATGGCGCAGCTCATCGACGTCGACGGCAGCGGCGCGCGCGACCGCGCCGCCCTGGCCGCGCGCTTCGGGGCGGACGGGCCGGACGTCTACCGCGTCCGGCCGCTCCACGACTGGGCGGGCGACCTCTCCGACGCGGTGGGCCCCGCCCAGCAGGCCGACCGGCCGTACTACCCGTGCGTGCACCTCTGGAAGTCGCTGGTCATTGCGTGGGACGGCACGGCCGTCGCCTGCTGCAACGACCTCGACGGCAAGCTGCCGGTGGGCGACGCGGCCGCGACCCCGGTGGAGGCCATCTTCCGCGGCGACCGCATGGCGGACCTGCGTCGGCGGCTCACCCGGCGGGAGGGGGTGCCCGCGCTCTGCCGCCGCTGCGTCAACCTCCACCACCCGCTCGGCGCCCAACCGCTGGTGCGCCTGGCCCGCACCGTGCTGGGCGGCGCCCAGCACGGTGCG
>CAZKKD010000537.1:0-2508 GCA_964553265.1 uncultured Planctomycetales bacterium
TCCGCAGCGCTCCGGCAGCACCTACCCCGGAGAGTGCCTCAGCCTCCCCGGCGTGCCGTACTTCAACGAGCTCTTCGCGCCGCCCATCATGCGCCGCCGCTCGCTCTGGCCGCGCGCCCGCGACGAGGCGAGCATCCGCCACCCGGTGCGCCTCGCCGTCGAGGGCCTCGGCGGGTTCAAATTCCCGTACCGGGACGACCAGCCCGGCGTCCTGACCGCGCTCCACCAGACCCCCGGCGTCCACATCGTCCACATCCTCCGCGAGGACCTGGTCGAACAATACGCCTCCTGGCGCTGGCTCCACCACACCGGCGTCAGCCTCGCCCACCAGGACGGCACGCTGGAGAACACGGACGGCGACCCGGTCGACCCGGGCACGACGGCGGACTGGACCCCAATCGAGGTCGACCCCGCCGAACTGGAGGCGCACCTCCAGTCCATCGAGTTTCACCGGGCGGTCGTCTACTGGATGTTCCGCGAAACGCACCCGTACCTCGAAATCGACCACCGCGAAATATTTACCGACGCCGGCAGGAAGCGCGTGTTCCGGTTTCTCGGCTACCCGAACCGCCGCCCGATCCTGCCCGACCACGCCCCGACCCCGCGCCCGGCGGCGCGGGACCTGTTCGCCAACTACGCCGACCTCCGCGCGCACTTCGCCGGCACACTGGCCGCGCGCTATTTCGAGGACTGACCGATGCCGACCCCCGCTGTCGTTTTCGTGCACTACGGGCCCGTGCCGGACGAGCGCCTCGCCGACCACTGGCGCTGGAACGACGCCGCCTATCGCGCCGAGGGCGTCCGCGTCTACGTCGTCGCCGACCGCCCGCATGCGGCGCCGGACTACGCCGAGGTGCTCACCTACCCGAAGAGGCTGCACGTCTTCAACCTGGCCGCGACGAAAAACTACGGCATCCGCACCGCCATCGAGCGGGACGGCCGCAGCCCCGTCGTCGCGACCGACGTCGACATCGCGTTTCCGCCCGACGTGCTGGCCGACCTCGTGCGCGTCGGCGTCCGCGCCGCGGCGGTACCGCTGTACCGCATGGCGTCGAGCTACGAGACCCGCGACATCGAGTGGGTCGACGCCCCGCGCGCGACCGGCACCGTCGCGATGGACGCGCTCGACTGGTGGCGCGTCCACTACCACGAGGGCTGCGAGGGCTACGGCTGCGACGACGGCATTCTGCTGGAGGCCATCGCCAGAGACGGCATCCGCATCGACCGCAGCGGGCACGTCGACCACATCGCCCACGCCGCCGGCACGCCGCAACGGGAGTTCGACCGCAAGACGCCACGCATCGACCACTGGGGCCGGGCGGAGGGCTTCAATCCCGAAAACTTCCGCCGCAACCGGCGGCTCCACAAGCCGCGGTGCGCCTACGTCGACCCGGAATGGGGGACCGCCAAATGAGGGGCCAGCGATTCGCATTTCACGTCCCGGAACCGGGCTACTGCTACGTCGCCGTGCCGAAGGCTGCATCGACCGCCATCCGCGAGGCCATCGCCACGCAGCTCGGGCTCTGGCCGCTCGCCCGCGACGTCGCCGATCCGAATCCGCTGCTGTCGGCGATGCAGCCGTGGCGCGTCGGCGTCTCGACCGTCGACGGTCTGCCCGCCGCCATCACGCGCTGGAGCGTGGTGCGCAACCCGTTCGACCGCGCCGCCAGCTGCTGGACCGAAAAGCTCCACCTCCGCCTCGACCCGACCCCGGGCCGGACGCTGGAAAAAATGCAGGGCATGAATTTCGAGAAATTCGTGAGGACGATTTCCAAAACCCCGACGCACCTGCTCGACGTCCACTGCGCGCCGCAGACCGACCTCCTGCGCTACGGTGAACGTGACATCGTGGACGAGACCTACCACATGGAGACGCTCGACGAGACCTGGCCGATCCTGCAGAGGCGCTTTGGCCTGCCGGCCCTGCGCGCCGCCAACCGCACGCCGGCGCCCGCCGGCGACTACGACGCACTCTGGACCCCGGCCCTGCGAAAAACGTTTGCGCGGCGCTTCCGCGCCGACTTTCGCGCGCTCGGCTATGACGAGGACGCATGATGCAGATCGCCACCGAACCGCTGAAGGACGCGGTCGCGTTCGCGGCCCAGGCCGCCGCGACCCACCCCGCCCAGCCCATCCTGGCCACCCTCCGCCTCGATGCCGGGCCCGCCGGCCTCCGACTGGCCGCCACCGACCTGGAGCTCTTTGCCGAGGCCGACGTCGAGGCCGACGTCGCGCCCCCGCGTCCCGTCTGCGTCGATGCCGCCGCCATCAAGCGACTCGCCGGCGTCGCCGCCTCGCCGCTCTGCCTGGCCCTCGACGGCGACCGCCTGGTCGCCACCGCCTCCAACGGCCGGTGGACGCTGCCGACCATGGACGCCGCCGACTTCCCGGCGGCCCCGTCCGTCGCGGGCGCGGCCGCCGAGGTCGAACGCCTGGCCGACTCCGCCCCCGCCGTCTCCCCCGCCCGCCCCCCCCACCCCAGCCACCCCAGCCCCCCCGGCCCTCCCC
>CAZKKD010000538.1:0-2505 GCA_964553265.1 uncultured Planctomycetales bacterium
GCTTGTCCGGCCGGTCCAGGAGGGCGTGGCGCGCGTTGATGAGCAGGTTCAGCACCACCTGGCCGATCTGTGCGGGGTCGGCGTGGATGATCGGGGTGGCTTCGTACGCGCGTTCGAAGACCACGCCGTCGGCGCGGAACTTGTCCTCCACCAGGTGCAGCGTCTCCTCCAGGATGGTTTCGAGCAGAACGTCCCGGCGCTCCCCCCTGCCGCCGCCGCCGCCGGCGAAGGTAAGGAGATTGCGGGTGATGTCGGCCGCGCGCCGGGCCGCCTTGGCGATGCGGGACAGGTGCTCCCGCTCCGGCGCCTCGTCGGGGAGTTCGGCCAGCAGCAACTGGGCGAAGCCGAGCACGGTGGTGTTGATGTTGTTGAACTCGTGGGCGACGCCGCCGGCGAGGGTGCCGACCGCGGCCATGCGTTCGGACTGGATGAGCTGCTCCTGCAACTCCTTCGATTCGGTGATGTCCTCGTGCATGACGACGTAGTTCTGCAGCACGCCGTCGGCGTCGTGCACCGGGAAGACCACGCTGCGCAGGCAGAGTCGCTGCGACTCGCCGCTCGATGCCGGGTTGAGGCGTCCGAAGTCGTACCGGTATTCCGGCAGGTAGAGGCATTCGCCCGCGCCGAGGGCGCGAATGCGGTCGGCGATGCCGGCCTCGACGATCTGCGGGTCCGCGAAGATGGAATACGTTTCGCGCGGAGTCTCGATGGGCCGGCCGATGAGCGACTCGATGCGGGGATTGGACAGCTTCACGTGGCCGTCCACATCGGTCACCAGGATGGCGTAGGGGTTGAGCATCACCAGGTCGTGAAAGAGCCGCCGTTCCCGCCGGAGCTGCTCCTCGGTCCGGCGGCGTTCCTCCACCTCCGCCTGGAGCTGGCGGTTGGTTGCTTCCAGTTCCCGGGTTCGGTCGGCGACGGTTTGCTCGAGCGAGGCGTGCGCTTCCTTCAGTTCCTCCCGGCTCCGACGGGCCTCGGTGACGTCGCGCAGGTGCTCCACCACGCGGATGACATGGCCGTCGGCGTCGAGGAGCGGGTAGGCGCGCACCTCGAACCAGGCGCCGGTGGCCGGTTCGTGCTTCTCACAGAGGGCGGTGGTCCCGGTCTCGAACGCTTCCCGGGTCGGGCAGGGCTCGCAGGGCGTGTTCCGCCCGAGCTTCTGGTAGCAGCAGAGGCCGCTGTCCGATGTCGGGAACTGGTGGGTGAAGGCCTCGCCCGCGCGGTTGACGCGGACCAGGTTGTACTCCCGGTCGATGACGCCGATGGGGTCGGGGATGGCGTTGAAGACGGTGGCGAGCAGGCGGCTGGTCTCGCGCAGCGTTTCGCGGGAGGCAATCAATTCCCGCGTCCGCCGCTGCACCTGGATGCGCAGAAGCGTTGCGTGCACCAGCACCAGCAGCAGCACGAGCCCGAGCCCCACCAGGGCGATGCTCCGCCACGGCACCGGGGCGCTCTGCGCCAGGCGCAGGCCGGTCCAGCGCGCCGTGATGGCGTCGAGTTCGTCCGAGGTGATGCGGTCGAAGCCGCGGTTGATGAGCGCGACGAGTTCGGCGTTCCCCTTGCGGACGCCGCCGTGCAGGCGTCCCGTGCGCAGGGGGTCGGCGGCCTGAACGATGCCGTGCGCCTCCTCCCCGCTGAACTTGGCCAGGTAGTGCCGCGCCTGGGGGACGTCCGCGACGAAGACGCGCACCTCGTCGGCCAGGGCTGCGCGGATGAGCGCCTCCCAGGTGGGGTAGGTGATGAACTCGGTTTCTTCGTGGGTCGTCCGCAGCAGGTCCAGCGAGGCGTCGCCTTCCATCAGGCCGACGCGGAACCCCTTCAGGTCTTCGATCCCCCGGACGCCGCCCAGGTCTTCGTGGAAGAAGACGGCTGCGTCATAGCTGTAGTACGGCGCGGAGAAGTCCCAGAGCGCCTCCCGCTCCGGGGTGCGGAACATGCCGGCGACGATGTCGGCTTCGCCCTGCTGGACGCTGGAGAGCGCCTCGGTCCACGGGAGGATGCGGTACTCGACGGTGACGCCGGCGCGTTTGCCCCAGAGCTTCCAGATGTCGACGATGATGCCGCGGGGGGCGCCGTCGGCGTCGGTGCATTCAAACGGCGGCGACTCTTCGCCGACAATGACGACGGTGCGGCTGGCCTCTTCCTCCGCGGCCTGCAGGCCGGGCGCGCCGGGCCATGCGCACCACAGGACCAGCAGAGCGAGACAAAAGCCCGCGGCACGGCATTCGTAGGCGAACGGTCGCATGGCGTCTCCCGGTGTTGTGTAGTGGTAGAGGTAGCACACGGGTGGAGCCCATGCAACCGGATTTCCGCCGGTTTCGTCATCGGTGTGTGCTGCCGGTGCGGGCGTGTGGGCCCCGATTCAGGAGGATGCCGACCGGGCGCGGGCGTTGTTCCCCAGCGGGAAGAAGGGGGCGAGTGCCTCGTGGACGCCGCCGTTGCTGGCGAAGCCGTCAAACGCCCCGTCCCCGCAGGCCGGCCCGTCGAAGCGGCCGCCCGCTTCCA